>CALEGL010000086.1 GCA_937876495.1 uncultured Bifidobacterium sp. | reverse complement strand
CGCCCACGTGGGGCTCCGTGACCGTGCGGGGCACCGACGTGACGAGGCTGTCGGAAAGGGCCCTGCGGCCCGTGCGCCGCAAGATCGGCATGATCTTCCAGCAGTTCAACCTGTTCTCCACGCGGACCGTGGCGCAGAACATCGCCTATCCGCTTCGCCTCGACCACTGGCGGCAGGACTACCAGGATCGGCGCGTGCGGGAGCTGCTCGACTTCGTCGGCCTCGCCGACTATGCCGACCGGTACCCCTCGCAGCTGTCGGGCGGGCAGAAGCAGAGGGTCGGGGTGGCGCGGGCATTGGCGACGAATCCGAGGATCCTCCTGGCCGACGAGGCCACCAGCGCCCTGGACCCCGAGACCACCTCCGAGGTGCTCGACCTGCTGGCGCGGGTCAACCGGCGCTTCGGCGTCACCATCGTCCTCATCACCCACCAGATGAACGTCGTGCGGCAGATAGCCCGGCGGGTCGCGGTGATGGATTCTGGGCGGATCATCGAGCAGGGGAGCGTGTATGACGTCTTCGCCGCCCCCGTGCACGCCGTCACGAGACGCTTCCTGGCGACGGCCATCTCCGGTCTTCCCGACGCGCCGCTTCTCGGCAGGCTGCATGAGGAGGACCATGGGCGGATCGTCACCGTGATGATCCGCCAGCGGCCCGCCGTCTCGGCGACCGGAAGGGCCGTGCCGCCCTCGGGGCAGCACGTCTCGAGAATCATCGCCGAGCATGGGGTGGACGGAAGCCTGCTGCGCGGCGGGATCGACACCGTCGACGGTGCGGGAATCGGCGCTCTCACGTACTCGCTCGCAGGCGACGCCTCGGCCGTGGAGGACACGGTCCGTGCGCTCGCCGCGGACGGCGACCTCATCGACTTCGGCACGGCGGCCGAACCGCATCCCTACGACGTGGCGGTGTCGGCCGTGGCGACCTCGGAGGATCAGGCTTCGGAGGATCGGACGTCGCAGAATCGGATTCTGCGGGATCAGGAGGCAGGGGAATGACCGGAGACGTCGTCGTGCTCGCGTCCAGAAGCGACTGGTCGGTGCTTCGCCCCCTGCTTGCCCAGTCCGTGGTCCAGACCCTGGAGATGGTGCTCATCACCATGCTCATCGGCGGGGTGCTGGGTCTCGTCCTCGGCGTGGTGCTGTACGGCACCCGTCCGGGCAACCTCTTCGAGAACGCGGCGGTGTACCGCGTGCTCGACTTCATCGTCAACATCATCCGGCCCATCCCGTTCATCATCTTCCTCGCCGCCATGCAGCCGCTGACGATCCGGGTCGTGGGGACCTCGATCGGGACCGTGGCGGCCATCTTCCCCATGACGGTGATGTGCACGGTCGTCACCTCGCGTCTGGTGGAGCAGAACCTCGTGCCGGTCGATCCGGGGATCATCGAGGCCGCGAGGTCGATGGGGGCGTCCAAGCCGACCATCATCCTCACCGTCCTCATCCCGGAGGCTCTGGGACCGCTCATCCTCGCCTACGCGTTCCTGTTCATCGGCGTGCTCGACATGTCGGCCATGGCCGGGTACATCGGCGGTGGAGGCCTGGGCAACTTCGCCATCGCCTACGGATACCAGAAGTTCGACCAGACGGTCACGTGGACGGCGGTGCTCATCATGATCGTGCTCGTGCAGGTCATGCAGGGCCTGGCCAACGCGCTGGCGGCGCACGTGCTGCGCCGGCGGCGTTGAGACGCCTGCCGCCCCTGGACGTTCCGGCAACGAGGGCGGCGGCCGGCGGGCGTGTTCCCGGCTGACGCGGATGGACGGGGACCGGCGTCCACGGGATGGGCGTCCACCGACGGCATGGCGCGATTCGCGGCCGCGGATCCGGGTGCCGCCGGCGCGGGCGCCGGAATCGGAAACACGCAATCAGAGACACGACGGCAGAAAGACGCAACAGCAGAGAAAGGGGCCGATATGGCCGAGGAGAGGAAAGCGGCGTCGGAAGTCATCTCCGGAACGAGGATCGCGGACGTCGAACCGGATGCAGGGCTGGCGCACATCCGTCATCTGCTGCATCAGCATCCGGAGCTGGGCTTCCATGAGACGTGGACGACGACGACCCTGTCGCGCCTGCTGGCCGACCGGGGTCTGGAGCCGAGGACGCTGCCCTCCGGGACGGGGCTCGTCGCGGATATCGCCGGCACGCGTCCCGGCCCCCTCGTGGCGCTGCGCTCCGACATCGACGGGCTTCCCGTGGCCGAGGAGACGGGGCTTGAATTCGCCTCGCAGAACAGGGGACGGATGCACGCCTGCGGCCACGACCTGCATATGACCGGACTGCTGGGGGCGGCCTTCTGGCTCGCCTCCCATCGCGACGCCATCGCGGGCACGGTTCGCATCCTCTTCCAGCCCGCCGAGGAGACGGGTCGCGGGGCGCGATCGGTCATCGACGACGGCGTCCTCGAGGGGGTACAGGCCATCGCGGGGATTCACAACAACCCCGACTACGCGCCCGGCGAGATCGCCGTCGGGCTCGAACCCATGATGGCCGGATGCGTGAAGCTCCGCGTCGACCTGCACGCCCAGGGCACGCATGCCGGATATCCGCAGTCTGGAACAGGACCCCTGGAGGCGCTCGCTTCGATCATCCTGTCGCTGCAGACGATCGTGAGCCGCAACGTCACGCCCTTCCATCCGGTCGTGCTGTCCGTCACCGAGGTGCATGGCGGAAGCGTGTGGAACGTCGTCCCCGCCGAGGCCGGGCTTCTGGGCACCGTGCGGTACTTCCACAAGCAGGACTCCGAGCTCGTCGAGCGGCGCTTCCGCCGGATCGTCGACTCCACCGCCGCCGCCTACGGCATCACGGCGGACGTCGTCTGGGACGACTTCCAGGACCCCGTCGTCTCCGACCCGTCGCTCGGCGCCGCCGTCGCGGCGGACGTCCCCGGCTACGCACAGCTCGCGCCCATCCGTCCCTCGATGGCGGGGGAGGACTTCTGCGAATACTCCAAGGTCACCCGCACCGTCTTCGCCTTCGTCGGATCCAACGGCGGTCCCGACCATCACGACCTGCACAGCCCCCGCATGGTCGTGCTGGACGAGGCCATCGCCCCGGCCGTGCGCTTCTACGTCGCCGCGGCCCTGCGCCTGCTCGAGGAGCTCGCCTCCTGAGACCGGGCGCCGGCTGCGGGGGACATGCCCTGCCGTCGTGACGTCGCGGACCTAGACTGGTGCGCAGGAGACAGCTACGCCTGGCATGAGCCCAGAACGACAGCTGCGTGGGCGACCTCGACGGCAACGCCGACCGCGTCCTGCAGTACGCCCGACGGGCGGCGCAGGGAGGCGCGAGAATCGTGGCCTTCCCGGAGATGACGCTGACCGGCTATCCCATCGAGGACCTCGCCTTCCGCGCAACCTTCCGCAAGGCCGCCTGGGACAAGGCCAACTGGCTGGCAACCGAACTCGCCGCCGACGGGATGGACGACCTCTACGTCGTGGTGGGGACCGTGGGCACCGACCGCGCCTCCGACAAGCCCCGGAATCGTCTCGTCGTTCTCCATGACGGGGTGGTGTGGGCCGGCTATGACAAGCATTTCCTGCCGAACTACGGCGTCTTCGACGAGTTCCGCATCTTCGCCTCCGGCGACAGGTCCGTCGTGCTCGACATCGACGGGGCGCGCGTGGGCGTGGCCATCTGCGAGGACATCTGGCAGGATGGCGGTCCCGTGGCCGAGCTCGCGGCGCGCGGCATCGACCTGCTTCTCACCATCAACGGCTCGCCCTATGAGGAGGGCAAGACGCATGTGCGCCTGGATCTCGCCCGCCGCCGCGCCGCCGAGGTGCACGCCCCCATGGCGTACGTCAACCAGGTGGGCGGGCAGGACGACCTCGTCTTCGACGGCGGCAGCTTCACCGTGGACGCCGACGGGACGCTGCTGCAGCGTTCGCCCATGTTCGTCGAGGACCTCGCCTTCCTCGACCTCGACACGGACGGCGCATCTCGGAAGCCGGGGGTCGTGGCTCCGGCCCTCGACCCCGACGAGGAGGTGTACACCGCCTGCGTGCTGGGGCTGCGCGACTACATGCGCAAGAACGGGTTCACGGGGGTGTGCCTCGGGCTGTCGGGAGGCATCGACTCGGCCCTCGTCGCAACCATGGCCGCGGACGCCTGCGGCGGCGGCAACGTGTGGGGCATCTCCATGCCCAGCATGTACTCGTCGGAGGGGTCGCGCGACGACGCCGCCGACCTGGCGCGCAACATCGGGGCGCATTACGAGGTGCAGCCCATTGAACCCCTGTTCGTCGCCTTCCAGAACCGGATGAGGCTCGAGGGGGTTGCCGCCGAGAACCTCCAGGCGCGCATCCGCGGGGTCATCGTCATGGCGTACTCGAACTCGAAGGGCGTGCTGGCCCTGGCGACGGGGAACAAGTCCGAGCTGGCCTGCGGGTACTCGACGATATACGGCGATGCGGTGGGAGGATTCGCCCCCATCAAGGACCTTCTCAAGACCCGCGTGTGGGAGCTGGCTCGCTGGCGCAACGCCGCCGTGGCCCGCGGCGTGGGCATCGGCGGGATCGCCGTGGCGGGGGAGGACAGGCCGGACGCCGGGACCATCCCCGAGTCCGGCGTGGCCATTCCGGAGAGCTCCATCACGAAGCCTCCGAGCGCCGAGCTGCGCCCTGGGCAGAAGGACTCCGATTCGCTGCCCGACTACGCGCTGCTCGACCGGGTCCTCGCGGCCTACATCGAACACGCCCACGGTCGTGCGGACCTGCTCGCCGACGGATTCGACCCGACCACGGTGGATACGGTGATGAGACTCGTCGACCGCGCCGAATGGAAGCGTCGGCAGTATCCGCTGGGGCCGAAGGTCACCGCTCTCGCCTTCGGTCGCGACCGTCGTCTTCCGGTGACGAACGCCTTCCGCGAGTAGGACGGGCGGAGCATGATCGGACGCGGCACGGAAGTCAGACGGATGCGTCCGGGGGATGGGAATGAAAGGAACGGGGAATGACCGATACGCGGTGGTATTTCAACACGTCCACGGGCAAGCCCGAACAGGGGCCGCTATCGCCGGCCTCGCACCGCATGGGGCCCTATCGGTCCCGGGAGGAGGCCATGGAAGCATGGAAGATCGTCCGTGAGCGCAATCTCGTCTGGGACGCCCAGGACCGGCAATGGCATGGCGACGACGCGTCGGGCGACTGAGGCCAGGAGCGTGCCGCCATGTCATCCCGCAATGTGACATAGCTCACGTTGCCGTCCCGGTGGCTTTCAGCTATGCCGGATAGAATTTGAGAGAGCGACGCAGCGAGGCGTTGCCTTACGACCAAGGAGTGATCATGACAGCTGCTGACGTAACCGCTCCCTCCGAGCAGGAGCTCCAGGCCAAGGCCTGGGACGGGTTCGCCGGAGGTCACTGGCAGAAGGACATCGACGTCCGCGACTTCATCCAGCGCAACTACACGCCGTATACGGGCGACGAATCGTTCCTCGCGGACGCCACGCCCAAGACCAAGCATCTGTGGAAGTACCTCGACGACAACTACCTCGCCGTCGAGCGCAAGCGCCGCGTCTATGACGTCGACACGCACACCCCCGCGGGCATCGACGCCTTCCCGGCCGGCTACATCGAAAGCCCCGAGGTCGACGACGTCATCGTCGGCCTGCAGACCGACGTGCCCTGCAAGCGCGCGATGATGCCGAATGGCGGCTGGCGCATGGTCGAGCAGGCCATCCGCGAGGCCGGCAAGGAACCTGACCCCGAGATCAAGAAGATCTTCACGAAGTACCGCAAGACGCATAACGACGGCGTCTTCGGCGTGTACACCCGCCAGATCAAGATCGCCCGCCACAACAAGATCCTCACCGGGCTTCCCGACGCCTACGGCCGCGGCCGCATCATCGGCGACTACCGCCGCGTGGCGCTGTACGGCGTCAACGCCCTCATCGCCTTCAAGAAGCGCGACAAGGACTCCATCCCGTATCGCAACGACTTCACCGAGCCGGAGATCGAGCACTGGATCCGCTTCCGCGAGGAGCATGACGAGCAGATCAAGGCCCTCAAGCAGCTCATCACCCTCGGCAACGAGTACGGGCTTGACCTGTCCCGTCCCGCGCAGACCGCGCAGGAGACCGTGCAGTGGACGTACATGGGCTATCTCGCCTCCGTCAAGAGCCAGGACGGCGCGGCCATGTCCATCGGCCGCCTCTCCGCCTTCTTCGACTGCTACTTCGAGCGCGACCTCTCCCGCGGCCTCATCACCGAGACCGACGCCCAGGAGATCATCGACAACATCGTCATGAAGCTGCGCATCGTGCGCTTCCTGCGGACGAAGGACTACGACAAGATCTTCTCCGGCGACCCCTACTGGGCCACCTGGTCGGACGCCGGATTCGGCGACGACGGGCGTCCGATGGTCACCAAGACCTCGTTCCGTCTGCTCAACACGCTGACGCTCGAGCATCTCGGACCCGGTCCCGAGCCGAATATCACCATCTTCTGGGATCCGAAGCTGCCCGAGGGCTACAAGCGCTTCTGCGCACGTATCTCCATCGACACCTCGGCCATCCAGTACGAGTCCGACAAGGAGATTCGCAATCACTGGGGTGATGACGCGGCCATCGCATGCTGCGTCTCCCCGATGCGCGTGGGCAAGCAGATGCAGTTCTTCGGCGCTCGCGTGAACTCCGCGAAGGCGTTCCTCTATGCCATCAACGGCGGTCGCGACGAGATGACCGGCATGCAGGTCATCGACAAGGGCTTCATCGATCCGATTCGTCCGGAGGCCGACGGCACGCTCGACTTCCAGAAGGTCAAGGACAACTACGAGAAGGCTCTCGAATGGCTGTCCGAAACCTATGTCGAGGCGCTGAACATCATCCATTACATGCATGACAAGTATGCCTACGAGTCCATCGAGATGGCCCTGCACGACAAGGAAGTATATCGCACCCTCGGATGCGGCATGTCCGGTCTGTCCATCGCCGCCGATTCGCTGGCTGCCCTGAAGTATGCAAAGGTGTATCCGATCTACAACAAGGATGCCAAGAACCTCGAGGGCCATGAGAAGGAATACGTCGAAGGCGCCGAGGACGACCTGGTGGTCGGCTATCGCACCGAGGGCGACTTCCCGATCTACGGCAACGACGATGATCGCGCCGACAAGCTCGCCACTTGGGTTGTGAGCACGGTCATGGGGCAGATCAAGCGGCTGCCGGTATATCGCGACGCGGTACCGACCCAGTCCATTCTGACCATCACGTCCAACGTCGAGTACGGGACCAACACAGGTTCCTTCCCGTCCGGACATGTGAAGGGCACCCCGTACGCTCCTGGTGCGAACCCGGAGAACGGCATGGATGCGCATGGCATGCTGCCCTCGATGTTCTCGGTCGGCAAGATCGACTACAACGACGCCCTCGACGGCATCTCGCTGACGAACACGATCACCCCCGACGGCCTGGGCCGCGACGAGGACGAGCGCATCGCCAACCTCGTCGGGATTCTCGACGCCGGCAACGGGCATGGCCTGTACCACGCCAACATCAACGTGCTGCGCAAGGAGCAGCTCGAGGACGCCGTGGACCATCCGGAGAAGTACCCGCATCTGACCGTGCGCGTCTCGGGATACGCGGTGAACTTCGTCAAGCTCACCCGCGAGCAGCAGCTCGACGTCATCTCCCGCACCTTCCATCAGGGGGCCGTCACCGACTGACGTCCGTCCGGTGCCGGCGGGGGCGCCTCCTGGAATGGGGGAAGCGCCCCCGCCGGCGTATCGGCGCGTCCTCGGATTTCGCCGCCCGGACTCGGCGACCCATCCCGCGGCCCGGCCTGCATCCGACCGCCGTCCGTCCGCAGGTCGCCGATGTCCGGCGCCGCCGCCATCGTGTCGTCAGCCTCGCGTCGCCATCCGTTCGTGTCGTCGTCCGTCGTCAAGGAGGTTCCATGACCACCGCCTTCCGCACCACCACGCCGCATATGCTGCGCGGATCCGAGTCCTACAGAAGCCGGATCCTCATGGGTGGTCTGTCGGGCTTCGAATCCCCGATCGGACTCGACCGTCGGGACCGCATGGAGGCCCTGCGCACGGGGGACATCGGCTTCGTCCACTCCTGGGACATCAACACCTCCGTCGACGGCCCCGGGACCCGTATGACCGTGTTCATGAGCGGATGCCCGCTGCGCTGCCAGTACTGCCAGAACCCCGACACCTGGCGTATGCGCGACGGCAGCCCCGTGTATCTCAAGGCCATGGTCGCCAAGATCGACCGCTACAAGGACCTCTTCAAGGCCACCGGGGGAGGGATCACCTTCTCCGGAGGCGAGTCGATGATGCAGCCGGCCTTCGTCTCCCGCGTCTTCCGGGCGACGAAGGAGATGGGCGTGCACACCTGTCTGGACACCTCCGGCTTCCTCAACGCCAACTACACCGACGAGATGATCGACGACATCGACCTGTGCCTGCTCGACGTCAAATCCGGCGACGAGGAAACCTACCACCGGGTCACCGGCGGCACGCTGGCACCGACCATCGCCTTCGGCGAGAGGCTGGCCGCCCGAGGCACGAAGATCTGGATTCGCTTCGTCCTCGTGCCGGGGCTGACGGATTCGGTGGAGAACGTGGAGAACGTGGCGCGCATCTGCGAGCGCTTCGGCGACGCCGTGGAGCATGTCGACGTGCTGGGCTTCCATCAGCTCGGGCGGCCGAAATGGCATGAGCTGCGCATCCCGTATCCCCTGGAGGACCGCAAGGGGCCGTCGAAGGAGCTGCGCAAGAGGGTGAGGCGGCAGTTCCAAGACCACGGTTTCGTCGTCTACTAAGGCATCCCCGTATCCGCGAAACGCTTCTGGGGTGAGGGGTCTCTAGCCTAGGAAGCCATGGACGACATGAACCTCCACTTCCGTCCCGCGGGCATGGCCATGCCCGCCGAACCGCGTCTCCAGTCCGAGCCGCGCGACGGCGTCCCCGACGTGACCGACGACCTCGAGGGATACCACAGGGCCTGCGAGCGTCTGGCCTCCGGTACCGGTCCTCTGGCCGCGGATGCGGAACGCGCGTCCGGATTCCGCTACGGGCGCGAGGACCAGCTCATCCAGTTCAAGCGCGAGGGATCCGGAATCGTGCTTCTCGACCCCGTGGCGCTCGGGGCGCTTCATGTCGACTGGGCCGAGTTCATGGGGGCCGTGGGCGACGTCGACTGGATCATCCACGATTCGATGCAGGACCTTCCTGGCTTCGCCGACCTCGGTCTCGTACCCGGCGGCCTGTTCGATACGGAGATAGCCGCGCGGATGCTCGGACTGAAGCGCTTCGGCCTCGCCGCGGTCACGGCGCGCTTCCTGGGAATCACGCTCGCCAAGGAGCATTCCGCGGCCGACTGGTCGTATCGGCCCATTCCCCGTGACTGGCGCAACTACGCGGCGCTTGACGTCGAGCTGCTCATCGAGCTCGACGAGGTGATGACCGCCGAACTCAGACGCCAGGGGAAGCTGGAGTGGGTGTGGGAGGAGTTCCGCCACGCGCTGCGTCGGGGCACGGCCCCCCGCCCGGTCGACGAGGAGCCGTGGCGGCATCTGTCGGGCATCACCTCCCTGGCGCATGACGACCTGGGGCTTGCGGTGGCCAGAGCGCTGTGGCTGGAGCGCGACAGGCTGGCCCGCGAGCACGACATCGCGCCCTCGCTGCTGCTGCCGGACAGGGCCATCGTCGAGGCGGCGCGGCGCAAGCCCCGCAACGGCGCCGAGTTCCGCGCCATCCGATCCCTCAACGAACGCGTGCGCGTGCGGACGGGCGACGACAGGGAGCGGATGTTCGAACGTTACGCCCCCATCCAGCGCCAGGTGCGTCCCGCCGTCTGGAGGCGCATCATCGCCGGGGTTCTGGAGGCGTCATCGGGCGAGGCGTTGTCGAGCAGGGCCGTGACGGATGCGCCATGGGATGCGCGGGATCGGATGCGACCCGCGGCGGCGTTCGAAGTCGCGGTCGAGGGAGCCGCCGGCAACGGCTCCGCGCGTCGAGGGGCGGAGGCCGGGGAGGATGACGGCGTCGGAACGGTCCGGGCACGGGGGCGTGCGGAGGAAGGACGGGATGATGCCGGCTGTGCCGAGGCGCATTCCGAGGGCCACGCCGACGCCCCGCGCTCGATGAAGGTCTGGTCGCATCATCCCGACCGCATGCGGCGGCTACAGGCGGCGAGGGAGACCATCCGCGTCATCGCCGAGGACACAAGGACGTCGGCCGACGTCATCCTGCGTCCCCAGATCCTGCGCAACCTGTGCTGGACGGATGATCCGGGGGAGCGGGACGTCGCGTCCTTCCTCGCCGCAGAGGGGGCCAGACCGTGGCAGGTGGGGCTGGTGGCCGAGTCCCTCTCCCGCGCTATCATGTAACGGTTGCCTTAAGCGGCAGACCAGCAGAACATTCCGTCTTCAGGAGCGCCAGCGTGAAAATCAGCGTCAGGAATCTCGAGCCCACCAAGGTGAGGCTCACCGTCACGGTCGACCCGGAGGAGTTCGATCCCTACCTTGATCAGGCCCGCAAGGACATCGCCGGCCAGATCACCGTCCCGGGCTTCCGCAAGGGGCACGTCCCCGGACGGATCGTCGAGCAGCGCCTCGGCTTCTCCGCCGTCGCCGGCGAGGCCGTCAACAAGGGCGTTCCGGAGCTGTACTCGAAGGCTCTCGAGGCCAAGAAGATCCGTCCGATGGCCGATCCCGAGCTCGACGTGAAGGAGGTTCCGCAGTCCGCTGACGACGACACGAAGCTCAGGTTCGTCGCCACCGTGGAGCGCCGTCCCGACATCGAGCTTCCCGAGCTCGACGGTCTGACCATCGACGTCGAGAAGGCCGAAGTCACCGACGAGGACGTGGATCGTCGTCTTGAGACCCTCCGTCAGCGCTTCGCCACCCTCGTGGGCGTGGACCGTCCCGCGGCCAAGGGCGACTTCGTCAGCATCGACCTCGACGCCACCATCGACGGCGAAAGCGTCGACTCGCAGGAGGGCGTGAGCTACCAGCTCGGCTCCGGCACCATGCTTGACGGGCTCGACGAGGCCCTCGACGGGCTGTCCGCAGGCGAGGAGACCACCTTCGAGGGCACTCTCGAGGCCGGTGAGCACGAGGGCCAGAAGGCGCAGATCAAGGTCAAGGTCAACTCCGTCAAGACGGAGGAGCTTCCCGACCTCGACGATGACTTCGCCCAGGAGGCGTCCGAGTTCGACACGCTCGACGAGCTCAAGGCCGACGTGCGCAAGGCCGCCGAGCGCGACGCCGAGGGACGTCAGGCCACCCAGGCCCGTGACGCGTTCATCGCCCGCTTCGAGGAGGGTCAGGACATCCCGCTGCCCAAGGGCGTGCGCGACTCGATGATCGAGGAGCAGCTCAAGAACGCGGCGGCCGACCCCAAGAAGGCCACCGACGAGCAGAGGAAGCAGGCCGAGGAGACCGTCGACAAGCAGCTGCTTGACCAGATGGTTCTTGACGCGCTCGCCGAGAAGCTCGAGGTCACCGTCAGCCAGGCCGAGGTCACGAACTTCCTCGCCTCCGTCGCCCAGCAGTACGGCATGGACCCCAGCAAGTTCATCACCGCGGTCGTCCGCAACGGCCAGCTCGGGCCGGCCGTCCAGGAGGTCGGCCGTTCCAAGGCCCTTCTTGCCGGCATGCGCAAGGCATCCTTCACCAGCGACGGCAAGCCGCTGGACCTGGGCGAGTTCCTGGGCGAGGCCGCTGAGGACGAGGAGTCCGAAAGCGTCGAGGCCGCCTCGGCCGCCGCTGAGGTCGCCGACGAGCTGACCTCCAAGGACGACGGCAAGCCCGCCGAGGATGCCGTCGAGAAGTGACGTGCCCGTCCATGACGGTATGACGCTCGTGGATGGGATTCCACAGACGGAAGTCCGGCGATCCCGATGACGGATCGGAAGGATTCCGCGTCCGATGCGACGAGGACCGCAGTGAGCGGGGGACCGCTCCAGGCGGTCCTCGTCGTCGTTGTCCTCGGTGCCACCGCGGGGCTCGGCGCCGGCCTGCTCACGCTGCTGCTCTACGAAGTGGAGCGTCTGGCGCTCGGATTCGTCGAGACGTCCTCGCAGCCGGGGCCCTTCCTCGTGGCTCCCTGGCGTCGCATAGTCTCCGTCGTCGCAGGATCCTGCGTGGCGGCGGTCGCATGGTGGCTGCTGCGGTCGCGTGCGAGGAAGGTGCCTTCCGTCGCCGGCGCGGTGTCCGGGCAGAGGATGCCCGTCTGGCAGACGCTGACCCACGTGTGTCTGCAGACTGTCATCGCCGGCTGCGGATCCCCCCTAGGGCGCGCGCTCGCTCCGCGCGCGCTTGGCGCGATGCCCGGACAGCGCTCCGGCGACCCGCTCCGCGTCCACGATCCGCAGCCTCCGCGCTCGCCCGCCGCCACCGCGCCGCGCCCCCGGCCCGCCCGCGTGTACCGCCCCCCCCTCCCCGCCCCGTCCTCCGCCCC
>CALEGL010000085.1 GCA_937876495.1 uncultured Bifidobacterium sp. | reverse complement strand
TGAAGATCTTCTCGAGGTATCCGCGTCCCGAATCGGGGAGGATGACGACCATGAGCTGGTTCTCGTCGAGGTCATGCTCCTTCGCGTACTTCACGGCGCTGACGACGGCCATCCCGGAGGACCCTCCGACGAGCAGCCCCTCCTCGGAGGCGAGGCGTCGGGTCATCTCGAACGCCTCGGCGTCGGTGACCTGGACGATCTCGTCGGGGATGCTCCGGTCGAAGGCCTCGGGGAAGAAGTCCTCCCCCACCCCCTCGATGTCGTACTGATGGACGTCGTCCGGATCGGAGTAGATGGACCCCTGCGGGTCGGATCCGACGACGACGACGGATCCGTCGGAGACCTCCTTGAGGTAGTGTCCCGTCCCGGAGATGGTCCCGCCGGTGCCGATGCCCGCCACCAGATGGGTGACACGCCTGTCGGTGTCGCGCCAAATCTCGGGGCCCGTGGTCTCGTAGTGGCTCAGAGGCCCGTTCGGGTTCGAGTACTGGTTGGGTTTGAAGGCGCCGGGGATGCTCGAGGCGAGACGGTCCGAGACGTTGTAGTAGGAGCGCGGGTCGGAGGGTTCGACGTTCGTGGGCGCGACGACGACCTCGGCGCCGTAGGCGCGCAGCACGGCGCGCTTGGATTCGGACACCTTGTCGGGCACGACGAAGATGGTGCGGTAGCCGCGCTGCTGGGCGACGAGGGCGAGACCGACGCCCGTGTTCCCGCTGGTGGGCTCGACGATCACGCCGCCGGGCTTCAGCTGCCCGGAACGTTCGGCGGCGTCGATGATGCGCTCTGCGATGCGGTCCTTGGCCGATCCGCCGGGATTGAGATATTCGATCTTGGCGGCGATGGTGGCGCGCACCCCGTCGGTGACGTGGTGCAGCGCGACCAGAGGAGTGCCGCCGATGAGGTCGGTGATGGAGTCGTGGATGGTCATGATGTCTCGTTTCCGGAAGCGTTCTTCCTGGTTTTCGGGTTTCTGTGGACATTGAAGGATTCCCGGTCGCGGATGCCGCGAGGCGCGGGTCCGTCCGTCCCCGAGCGGGAGGGCGACGCAGGTCTGGAACAGGCCTGAAGGGAGACACGCCAATGCCGATGGCTGGCTGTTATTGCACTCCATCGTCATCGTTCCACGGAAGCCGGCATACAGACATGCCGGCGACATGCCCTACGGACATGCACGAAGACATGGCGTCGAAAGGACGCCGCCTATCTCCCCTTCTCCAGTTATGCGTTGTCGCCCGCTCGCCCGAAGGCGTCGGTCAGCGACAACAGCAACATGAGAGATAAGCCATGGCTCACACCATAGCACCGGAGGAACGCACGGCGTGTCGATGCCCGGGTCGTTCCGAAACCCCGAATCCCCCTCTCCGCCGCATCGGCCGGCACGAAGGCAATCCGCCCGTTCCCGGCATGTCCTAGGGTGGGCGGCATGGATGTCATCGAAACACAGAAGGACCGCACGGACCTCCCTCTTGTGGTCATGCCCAGCGTCATTCCCTCCATGGTGAAGCCCTTCTCCGACGTCCTCGGCCTGCTTCACGACGTCGCCCGCGTCCGCATGTGGACCGACGCCACCCTGGACGCCGACGAGATCGTGCGGCGCTGCGAGGGAGCGGACGCCGTGATGGTCATCGGATTCCACGTGACGGAGGGCATCTACGCACGTCTACGAAGCCATGTGCGATGCTTCGCCTTCGGAGGCACGGGGGTGGCCAGCTACATCGACGTCCAGGCGGCCGAACGCGACGGCATCGCCGTGTGCAACGTCGTGCGCTACGGCGATCATGCCGTGGCCGAGCATGCCATGGCCCTCGTCCTCGAGCTCGCGCGCCACGCGGGCGCCTTGGATGCGGACGTGAGAGCCGGCCACTGGCTGGGCTCCGAAGGGATCTCCCTGCACGGCCGGACCCTGGGGCTCGTCGGATTCGGCGGCATCGGGCAGGCCATGGCCTCCATCGCCAGCGGCTTTGGCATGAGAATCCACGCGTGGAACTCGCATCTGCATGCGGATGCAGTGGAACGGTACGCCGTCACTCCCGTCGACTCGATCCGGGACCTCTTCGCCTCCTCGGACGTCGTCAGTCTGCATCTGCCCCTTCTGGACTCGACGCGGGGCGTCATCACCGGGCGTGACCTCGAGGCGCTGCGTCCGGGAACCCTCTTCGTCAACACCGCGCGCGCGGAGATCATCGAGCAGGGCGCCCTCACCCGACGTCTGCTGCGGGGGGACGTTCCGGCGGGACTCGACGTGTTCGAGCACGAACCCCTTCCCAAGGACGACCCTCTGCTGGGCATCCCCGGAGTGGTCATCACCCCCCATGTCGCCTGGCGGACGGATGAGGCCTACCGGGGACTGACGGAGCAGGTGGTGCGCTCCATGGCGGCCTTCTTCACCGGGTCACGGGTCAACCGCGTCGTGTGAGGCAATCCGCGTCGTGCGCAGAGTTTCCAGGCCGGATGTCATGCCACCTCGGCATCCGACCGGTCTGAATGGCCACCCGGCGCCCTGGCGCCCGTCAGGGTCGCGGCGGCGACCAGCCGACACGCGTAGTCGGTATGCGGCGACCGCAGAACGTCTCGGGCGTCGCCATCCTCCTCGATGCGGCCGTCATGAAGGACGACGATGTGGTCGGCCAGCCGGCGGACCACCCCCAGATCATGCGAGACGATGAGAAGCGCCATGGAGGGATCCACCCGACGGATCGCGTCAAGGGCGTCGATGAGCCGCATCCGCGCCACGACGTCCAGCGAACTCATCGGTTCGTCAGCGACGACCACTCGTGGCTTCAGGACCAGAGCACGGGCGATGACGGCACGCTGCGCCTGCCCGCCGGAGACGTCCGCGGGATAGCGAGGAGAGAAGACGTCCGCATCGAGTCCTGCCGCGGACATCGCCCATCGGACGCGCGTCGCAATCCGATCGGAGTCCCTCCATCCGGCCATCCGCAGCGGTTCGGCCACCGACCTGCCCAGCGGCCAGCGCGGATCCAAAGCGAGAAGGGGGTTCTGGAACACCAGACCCGCCTCGTGACGAAGCGCCCGCGACCCCGGCGAGCGTCGTCCCGACACCGCCAGACCGCGATAGGTCACTTCGCCTGCCGCGGCCGGCGTCAGCCCCAACAGCGCACGCACCAGGGTGGTCTTCCCGGAGCCCGATCCGCCGACGACCGCCAGACACTCCCCGGGGAACAGGCTGAGGTCCGCCCCGTGGAGCACGCGACGCCGCCCACGACCGCGTCCGAGATCCACGGCGAGTCCGCGGGCGGTCAGAAGAGGACGTCTGGACGCCCCGGCGCCATCGGACGCATCTGTATCCCGCGCGTCCGCATCTTCATCGTCTCCGGGCCGAAGGGTGAGCAGGCGGGCGGCCCGGGAGAGCACGCGCCCCTCCTCGCTGGCGGGGGAGGACATCAGCGTCCGCACCGGCCCCTCCTCGACGATGCGGCCGGCGGAGAGCACATGGCATCGCGTCACCGCCCGCGACAGAACCGCGTAGTCGTGGGTGATGAGCAGCAGGGAGGCCCCCAGATCGTCGACGAGCGAAACGAGAAGGTCGATGACATCCCTCTGGATGAGGGAGTCGAGCGCCGTGGTGGGTTCGTCGGCGATGATGAGCCGGGGCGAGCAAATCAGGGCCGCGGCGATGCACACGCGCT
Organism: uncultured Bifidobacterium sp.; assembly: GCA_937876495.1. Lineage (GTDB taxonomy): Bacteria > Actinomycetota > Actinomycetes > Actinomycetales > Bifidobacteriaceae > Bifidobacterium. The sequence continues at coordinate 8,838 of CALEGL010000085.1, read as the reverse complement.
GCTGCTGTCCTCCTGATAGCTCCCCCGGATACCGTTGCATCACCTCGGTGCCGAGGCCGACGCGCCGGAGCATGTCCTGGGCCCGACGTCGCCTCTCCCTGTGGGTCAGGTCGTAGTGCAGCCGCAGGGGCAGCGCGACCTGGTCACCGATCCGCGTCACGGGGCTGAGCGCCGCACCTGGGTTCTGGAACACCATCCCCACCGCCCGGCCACGCAGGTCGACGAGTCTCTCCTCGGATGCGCCCACCACCTGCTCGCCGCCAAGAAATATGGAGCCCGCGACGCTGGCCCCGGACGGCTGGAGCCCGACCAGAGACCTCGCCAGCAGTGACTTGCCTGATCCGGACGCACCGACCAGGCCCACCCTTTCGCCGTCGCCGACGTCGAGATCGACCCCGTCGAGGATCCTGTGGCCGCCCACGGTGACCCGTAGTCCGCGTACCTCGAGGCTCATGGCTCCTCCCCTCGCTTCGTCGCGACGTCATGGGAGGCCCGGGCCCGATGCCGGGAGGCCGAAGACGATGAGGCCCGGCGCAGAAGGGGGTTGGCCACGGGATCGACGGCCTCACCTAGGGCGTCGCCGAAAAGGTTCAGCGCCGCCACGACCACGGTGACGACGAGCCCCGGCCAGACCACGGTGAGCGGATGGACGCTGACGAGTCCCACGGAGGCCGCCAGGGAGGACCCCCAGCTGGGAGTCCCCGTCGGCACTCCGATGCCCAGATAGGTGAGTCCCGATTCGGCAAGCACCGCCGTGGCCGCGGACAGCGACAGCTGCACGGCGAGGACGGGCACGGCGTTCGGGATCACATGGCCGAGGACGACCCGCGCCCATGACCCTCCGCTGGCCCGGGCGGCCTCGACGTAGCCGGAGCGGGAGGCGAGAAGAACGCGCGGACGCGCCACGCGGGCGAGGTTGAGACCGTATCCCAGACCGCAGGCGAGCACGACGACCGCGACGCCGGCTCCCAACGGCACCGCGAGGATCAGCGCCACCAGCACCGTGGGGATGGAGATGAGCGCATCCGTCATGACGGCCATGGCCGCCGACGCCGCCGGGCCTGCGGCCGCCATGAAGCCAAGCAGCAGCAGCCCCTCGATCGCCGCCAGAGCGGTGGTGAGAAGCACGATGAGAAGGTCGATGCGCGATCCGGCCATCAGCCAGCTGAGGACGTCGGCGCCCGTGCCGTCCGTCCCCAGCGGATGCCCAAGCGACGGCCCCTGCCAGGCGTCATAGCCGTTCGCCTGGGTCAGCGGCACCGGCGTCCAGACGCAGGACGTGAGCGCGACGACGATCCAGAGGGCGATGACGACCACACCGAATCGGCCCTGAGGATGCGACCACAGCGAAATGGCGACGGCACGGACCCTCATGCGCGGCCCTCCTCAGGACGAGCCCTCCGCAAACGGGGGTCGAGCAGCGAATGCAGCAGGTCGACGACCAGGCCGATGGCGAGGAACAGCGCGGCGAGAAGGAACAGCTCGCTCTGCACGACGAGAAGATCCCTGTTCCCCACGTCCTGCAGCAGCCCCGAGCCGAGGCCGGGCAGAGCGAACAGGCTTTCGACGACCATCACCCCCGTCACCATGCTCGCCAGGGTGAGGCCCACGACGGAGACGAGCTGCGGCATCGCCAGACGCAGGCCCACCCGGATGCCGGCCTCCCGCCGTGTCATGCCGCAGGCCATGGCCATGGCCACGCTGTCATCCGATACGGCCTCGGCGAGCGTCGACCGAACATAGCGCATCATCTGCGCGCCGACGATGACGCCGACCGTCAGGGCGGGAAGCGCCAGAGACTCCAGCGCACGACCGGGCGAGGCCCAGCCGTCGTCAGGGAACCCCTGGGAGGGCAGGACGCCGAGGATTCCCGTGCCACGACCGAACAGCAGCAGAAGCAGCAGCCCCGCCCACAGCGCCGGGACGGATCCGCCGACCACGGCGACCATGTGGATGGCGGACCGCACGGATCCGCGTCGAGCCAGCACGGCCGCACAGCCGGCCGGCAGCCCGACGGCGAGCGCCACGGCCATCGACAGCAGGATGAGCGGGATGGTGATGCGGGCACGGATGGCGATCTGCGAGGCCACCGAGCGTCCGGTGAGCATCGAGGCGCCGATGTCGCCACGCGCAAGCCCACCGACCCAGTCGACGTACTGCTCGGCCAGCGGCCGGTCGAGTCCGAAGCGCGTGCGCAGCGCGGCCACCCGGGCGGGCGAGGCATTGGTCCCCGCCATCACCGAAGCCATATCCCCCGGCAGTATCCGCAGCGCGACGAACACGAGAACCGACACGAGGATGAGGGCCACGGCGAACATGGCCAGACGGCCAAGGACGAATCGCATGACGACCTTCCCGGTCCGCCCCGCGTCCTGCGGTGGCGGCCTTGAGCGGCGCCTCGCCCACGCGACCGCCTCGCGGGCGGTACCGCGGGCCGCTCACCGATTCACACTACCCTTGTCGCCGCATCCGCGACAGCCATCGCGCGAGCGCGACGAAGGGGCAGGATGGTCCGAGGCGTCGCGAGCGCAGACGCGCCGCGCCGCCGTCCTCGCGGGCGCGGGCCTCCGGGAAGAGTGTCGACGCCCCTTCCGCCGATGCGGTCCCACCGGCGTGATCCGTCTCCTCGTTCCTCGTCGCACTCGTCATCATGACCGTCCTTTCCGTCGATCCGTCGCGCTGCGGCCCCTGGCCGACGGATCCGAGACACGCGTTATGCCCTGGCCGAAACGCCGTGGGCCCCATTATACCCCCTGGGGTATCATGAGGCCGTCGCCAGTACGACGACGCGAAAGGACGGCCATGCACCTGGTCATCATCGGAGGAACGGCAGCCGGAATGAGCTGCGCCGCACGCGCCCGGCGCCTCGACGAGAAGGCGTCCATCACGGTCCTCGAATCCACCCGGCACGTCTCCAGCGCCAGCTGCGGGCTGCCCTACTACGTCTCAGGGACCATACCCCACCGCGAGGCCCTCGAGGTCGAGACGCCCGAGACGCTTCTCGCTTCGCTGAACATCGACGTGAGGCTCGGAAGCACCGTCACGGGTCTCAACCCCGCCGAACGCGCCGTGCAGGTCTCCACCGCCGACGGCGAGAGGGACGTCCCCTATGACGCGCTCGTCATCGCCACCGGGACGAGGGCGGCCCTTCCTCCCGTCCCCGGACTGGACTCGCCGCGCGTCCACACGCTGCGGACCATCGGCGACGCCGTGGCGCTTCGCGAGGTTCTCACGCACCACTCCGGTCCCGCACCCCTCCGCGCCCTCGTGATCGGCGCGGGCTTCATCGGGCTGGAGGCGGCCGAGAACCTCGCCGACGCCGGCGCCGTCGTGACCATCGTCGACGGAGGCCCCCATCCCCTGTCGCCCCTTGACGCGGACATCGCGACCTATGCAATCCAGGCGCTGGCGGCCCTCGGGGTCTCGTCGCATATGTCGACGACGGTGGTCTCGCTGTCCGACGAGGGCGGTTCCGCCGTCGCCATGCTGTCGGACGGGACCCGCGTCGAAGCGGACGCCGTCGTGGTGGCCACCGGCGTGCGGCCCAACTCCGAACCCTTCGTGTCCGCCGGCGTAAAGGCCGACCACGGGTGGATCGACATGGACGCCCACGGCCGCACGTCCCTCCCGTCAGTCTGGGCCGTCGGCGACGTGACGCTTCGGACGGACGCCGTCACCGGAGCCCGGCATCCGCTGGCGCTGGCGGGGCCCTCGAACAGGGACGGCAGACTGGTCGCCGACGCCATCCTCTCCCCTGACTCCGCCAGACCCCTGCCATCCGTCGTGGGGACCGCAATCGTGCGCATAGGACGCACCGTCATCGGCATGACGGGAGCGTCCGGCGAGGCGCTGGACAGGGCGTCCATCCCCTTCCACACCCTGCATCTGCAGCCCTCCCAGCACGCGGGATACTATCCGGGCGCCCAGGACGTCGACCTCAGGGTCCATGTGGGGGCGGACGGCAGGCTTCTCGGCGCCCAGGCCGCCGGAGGCGACGGCGTCGACAAGCGCATCGATGTCCTGGCCACGGCCATCAGGGCCGGCATGCGGGCGGAGGACCTCATCGACCTCGACCTCGCCTACGCCCCTCCATTCGGATCCGCGAAGGACCCCGTCAACTTCGTCGGCTACATGGCCGACGACCTGTCCACCGGTATGCTCCGGCAGACCGAGCCGGAGCAGCTTCCCGCCGCGATCGGCGGGATGATGATCCTCGACGTGCGCACACCCGCGGAATTCGACCGCTGGCATCTGCCGGGGGCGATCAACATCCCCCATACACGGATGCGGGAGCGTCTCGACGAAGTCCGAGCGAACGCAGCAGGACGGCGCGTGCTCGTCGTCTGTGCCTCCGGCAAAAGGGCCTACCTCGCGCATCGCGTACTGGAATCGGCGGGAATCGACTCGACCGTGCTGGCCGGGGGAATGAACACTTTGGAAAGGTACCTGTAGACATGAACGACACACGAATGAGAACGCTCCCCGGGGCGCGGACCGCATCCGCGCCCCCGGCCGACGCCGGGCGGAAGGGCGCGGACGACGCCGACTCCCGCAGAGCCATCCTCAACAGGCTGAAAAGAGCCTCGGGACAGCTTGACGCCGTCATCGCCGGCATCGAGCAGGGACGGTCCTGCCGTGACACGATCACGCAGCTCAGCGCCGTGAAGAAGGCCCTGTCCCGCGTCGGCTTCCTCATCGTCACCACGTCGATGCGCGAATGCCTCGGCGCCGACGACGGACCGACGACGGATCCCGGAACGGAGGCGGCGCCCGACGTCCGGGAACTCGAGAAGCTCTTCCTCATGCTCGCATGAGGATCGCGGGGCCTGAACGCCATGACCCCGCATTCCGCGTCCCGGCCATCGTGCGCGGGGTCGCGGGACGGCCATCGCATGGCCATCGGCGCACGGACGGCCCAAGGCCCCGCCCGTGCGAACACCACAACGCTCCGGAAGCCGCCGGGACAGCCAGAAAAAGGAGACATCCATGTGCTACGAAGTCACCTGCCCCATCTGCGGAAAGAGGACGTGGGCCGGATGCGGAATGCACGTCGACCAGGTCATGCGCAACATCCCCAAGGATCAGCGCTGCCCGGGCCACGGAGCCTCGTCCAAGGCCGGAGGCAACGGGTCCGGTCTTTTGTCGCGTCTCTTCGGATGATTGCCGCTCCCCGCCCTCATCGGACCAGGAGCCGTTTCCCGGTCCCCGCATGCCCGAGCGGAAGCGGGGGCACCCACCGTCATTCCATCCGGTACGCCACCTTCCACAGCGGCATGAGGGTCTGGTTGAGATTGACCGGGAACCCGGTCACGCCCTTCGCCCACGCCGTGGAGATGCGGTAGTTGAACAGCCAGTCGGCGGGCGCGTCCTCGGAGACGATTCTCGCGGCCTTCGCCAGAAGACTGTTCATGGTCGCCGCATCCGTCGAGGCCATGGCCTGCTCGTACAGGGACCGCACGGTGGCGTTGTCATAGCCGTAGTAGTAGTCGGCGTCCGTCCATTGGTAGAAGTCGTGGCTTTCGTTGTGGTCCACCAGGGACAGGTCGTAGTCATGGTTCGTGTACACGTTCTGCAGCCAGGTGGCGAACTCAACGACGTCGACGGTGAGCTTCACCCCCACGCGGGCGAGCTGGGTCTTGAGCTGCTGGCCGATCTCGGTCCCGTAGATGTTCGCGTAGGTGAGAGTGAGCCTGAGCGGATGATCGGAATCGTATCCGGCCCGCGCGAGCAGGGCACGCGCCTTCGCCTCGTCATGCGGATACAGGCCAGTGAGGTCCACGTACCCGGGGTCGAGCGAGGGGATGGGGCCGCCCAGGGCCTTGTCCACCCCACCGCGGGCCGCGATGAGCTCATCGGAGTCGATGGCGTAGCGCAGCGCCTGTCTCACCCGTTTGTCCGAGGTGGCCTTCCCTTTGCCGTTGAAGGCAAGCACGTACTTGTCCGTGCCGTCCCCAACCTTCACCGTGTAATGGGCCGTGTCCTGCGAGAACGTCGAGGCGAGGTTCTGGCTCACCGGGGCGAGGACCTGGACGTCGCCGGACTTCAAGGCGTTGACCGCGGCATTGTCGTCCGTGTAGTAGCGCAGCACGATGGTCCGTGTCCTCGCCTTGTCGTCCCCCTTGTAGCGGGGGTTCGCCTTCAGGGTTATGGAGGTGCCGGAGCGGAAGGAGGACACGGTGTACGGGCCCGACCCCACGGCCGATGTCCGAGCGTCGTAGTCGGCGTCCTTATCGAACACCAGCCCCGGCCGTCCGGCGAGCACCCACAGCAGATCGGCATAGGGCTTCGTGAGGACGATTTTCACCGTATGCGCGTCCACGGCCTCAATGGAGGAGAAGTTCTTCAGCAGCGAGGCGTCGACGTACTGTTTGCCGATGAGCTGCCGAATCGACCAGACAACGTCGTCGGCGTCCAGCGCGTCGCCGTTGGAGAAGGTCACGCCATGCCTCAGGCGGAAAACGTAGGTTCTGCCGTCGGAGGACGTCGTCCAGGACGTCGCCAGCGACGGGATGACGGTGTTGCTCGAGTCGCGGGCGACCAGCCCCTGGTACACGTTGCCGATGAGCACCTGGTCAAGCGCCGACCCGGACTGGTTGCGGATGTCGAGGTTGGTGGGCGCCAGCTTGAGGCCGATGCCCACCGTGTCCGCCGGGGATGCGGAGGATGACGTCCGCCTAGCCCGTACGACGAGCAGAGACACCACCACGGCCACGACGACGAGCGCAGCCAGAACCACCCAGGGCCAGCGTCGTCGGTGGCGGCGTGGGGCACGTTCATGGGCGGCCAAGGAGTCGTCCAGGCTTCCCGCCGCCACGCTCTGCGGACTCCCGTCCCCGGGCCGACCCGGCCGCCTCGCACCATCCGTCGGCTCCACGGGGCCGGAATCCCCCTGCACGATCCGCCCGGAGCGGTCGGCGGCGCGCACATCGTCGGCCGTCCCCGCGCTTCCCTCCGTCTCCCGCGTCACTGCGGAATCCCCCGTTGCCTTGTCATCATGCCGGGTCGCGTCGGATACTCCGTGCGCGCCATCGTTTTCGGACATCGTTCCCCATCTCTGTCGTCGGGGCGCCACGGCCGACCCCGACCCGCCGCCAGCGAACGGCGAAGAGGGCGCGGGACTCGGTCGCACACGCCATGAACCTGTGACAATCCGGCTGGACGCCATAAGGTCGCCCGCCGCCCCCAGCGTATACCGGATGCGGGATGCAAGCGTCCGAAGAAGGCCGTGGCACCCGCCGGGATGCTTGGCATCCTTCCGCATACGCCGGAATCCGGGATTCCAGGCGACCTTCCCGCCGTCCTGCGTCCGACGGCATGGCGACTCTATGATGGGTCGCAGGGATACGTCCCGTGCGGCGACGAATCCACCGTCCACCGCGTCCACGATCAGGGAGGCTTCATGCTCGTCGCCGTCGACATCGGCAACACCAACATCGTCCTGGGCTTCCTGGACGGCTCGCGGATCGTGGCCACGCATCGAATCTCCACACGCACTCCGCGCACGGCCGACGAGTACGGTCTGCTGCTCACCCAGCTTCTGGCCCTGCACGACCTGTCCGCCGACGACGTCGAGGATGTCATCGTCTCCTCCGTGGTGCCGAAGGTCATGCACTCCTTCCGCGGAGGGATCATCACGTATCTCAGAGTCGAGCCCATGGTCGTCGGCCCCGGCATCCGGTCCGGTCTGCGGATTGGCATCGAGGACCCCAAGACGCTGGGCGCCGACTGCCTGTGCGACTGCGCGGGTGCCTTCTACCTGTACGGCGGCCCCGTCCTCGTCGCCGACTTCGGCACCGCCACGACGTTCAACTACGTGGACGCCTCGGGGACCATAACCTGCGGTCTGATCACCACCGGCATCCGGACCGGGGCATCCGCACTGTGGGACTCGGCCGCACAACTTCCGGAGGTGGAGATCACCCGACCGACCACGATCCTCGCCCGGGACACGCGCACGGCCATGCAGGCCGGACTCTACTACGGGTTCCTCGGCGGCGTCGAACGAACCATCGCGCAGTTCCACGAGGAGATCGACGAGGACTTCCACGTCATCGCCACAGGGGGACTGGGACGCATCTTCGCCGACGACACCGATCTCATCGACGTCTACGACCCGGAGCTCATCCTCAAGGGCATGGCCGTCATCCACGCTCGCAACAGGAGATAACGCGACTCCGACGGGCCTGTGCCGCCGCACGCCAGAGTCATCGGATTCATGGCCCGAAGCGGCCGCACCGGCCGCCCCGGCGTGGATGACCCCGCCGGGCATCCGCCGGCACGAAACCCGCCTACCCTGAATCCGCCGTCCGGCCTTATTCCACCGTGAAACCCTGGTTGGCACCGTATTCGACCAGATTCTTCTGCCACAGCTCCACGCCATCCATCAGCGACACCTTCTGGCCCGGGAACTCCGGAACCGTCACCGTGCCGCCGCCGTCCTTCACCCCTCCGGCCATGATGCGCGCCACCGCGTCATCGAACCTCGCCTTGCCTGTCGACCAGGCATACGCCTCGCCCACCGTGGAATCGAAGTTGTTGCGTGAATACACCTCGAAGGGCAGGTACTGATAGCCCACGGAGACGTCCGAGGCGGCCTCGGCAAGAACCTCGTTGAACTTCTGCCCGCCGAAGAAGGAGACCTTCATCCCACGCGAGTCCACGATGGTCGTTCTGGAGAGGAAGGAGGGGCCGCTCAGGGTCCGCACATCGGCGGGGAACGAGCCGCTCGCCACCCGGGTGTCGATGCCCTCGCTCGCGTGTCAGACGTAGGAGATGAAACGGTAGGCCGCATTGGGCTTGCTGGAGGATTTGAGAATCGCCAGGGAGGATCCGCCCTCC
>CALEGL010000084.1 GCA_937876495.1 uncultured Bifidobacterium sp. | reverse complement strand
CGTGCTCGCCGGTGCTGACCGTGCCGATGGATACAGTGGAGGCATGGCACAGAGGCGGACGCAGGGTCAGGGTCTTCCGGGGCGTCAATCCACGGTCGTCGCCGGGCGTTTCGGCGAACCGCTGACCGTCCTCCACGCGATGAGGTCCCCCAGGACGGGCGGATCCTCGTCGACGCGGCCGATGTTCCTCTGCCTGCACGGCTGGGGCTCCAACGAACGCGACATGGCCGACCTCATGCGGTACGTCGCACCCTATAACGATTTCGCCTCGCTGCGAGCGCCTCTGACACTCGAGGAGGCGGGGCCTCAGGGCGGCGCCTACAGCTGGTTCCATGACTGCGTCCCCACCGGTGAGGACCTCGACCGCGATGCCTTCGCGGCCGCCTCTGCCATCGATGCCTGGGTGACGGACAATATCCCCTCTGGCCGCGACGTGGTGCCGCTGGGCTTCTCCCAGGGCGGTCTGCTCGCCGTTCACCTGCTTCGCGTGCATCCTGAACGCTACCGTGCGGCGGTGTCCCTGTCCGGGTTCCTGGCGCCTGGCCGCGTCGATGGGAGCGCCCCGGCCGATTCCCGACTGGCGGAGAGGGAGACGCCGGTGTTCTTCGGATACGGCCTGAGCGACACCGTCATCCCTAAATACGAGATCTTCGCCATGTCCGCATGGCTGGACGAACACACCTGGCTGACGGCCAAGGGGTATCACGGACTCGACCATGCCGTCAGTCTGGAGGAGTTCTCCGACGTGAGGCAGTGGCTTCTGGACAACGACATCGCACCCGGGGTGTTGTAGAGCGGCTTGCGGAGCAGCCTGTAGAACCACGCGGCCGTGGCCCGGCCGGGGTCTACAGCTCGGCGTCGGCGTCCACCTGCATCACGTAGACGTTGCGGCGGAGCTGACGCGTCTGGGATCGCGTGATGGCCCCGGACTCGGCCATGTCCTGGATGATGCCCAGCTCGATGGCATAACTGTCGCGCTTGGCCTGCTCGAGCTGCTCCAAGGCCTCGGATCCGCCCGAGACGTCCGGACGGCTACGCAGCGAGGCCTCCGCGCGGCGATAGTCGAGGATCAGGGTCGAGCAATGCTCGGTGCTGTAGCGGTTCCGGCCCATCTCGTCGTAGAGACGGTCGATGACGAATTCCATGGCGTCGATCTGGATGCCGCGCATCACCGACGCAACGCGTTTCTCGCTGAGCAGAGGCGTCGTCCGCAGGAACTTGCTTTCCGCTCGTCGCAGCAGAATCGTCAGTCTGCGCTGGAAGGCCCTCGCTCTTCCGCGGATCTGCGAGACTGCGCGCCCCGACGTCCGGGTCGAGGTGTGGCGCAGCGTGTTCATGATCTGGTCCAGCATGCGCTCGCAGGCCTCGACCTGCAGTCCTCGGCTGATGTCGTCCGTTTCCTCCGGGAAGGTCCTGGCGCGTTCGAGCCGCTCCCTGATGTAGTCCTTCTCCCAATGCAGCGCCTCGATCTGCAGACGTTCGAGGTCCTCGGGGTCCGAGACACCCAGACGTCTCTGGAGTCGGCTGATGCGCTTGGTGTAGGAGTCGATGACCTGGAGGATCGCGCGGCGGTTCCCGTCGGTCACGAGTCCGGTGAGCTCCTCCACCGTGCGCCGGAGCACGTCGATGGTGATGCTCGTCATCTCGGTTGATGCGGCCTCACGGTTGGGCGCGAGCAGCGGGAGCAGGAAGTTCGCCATGAGCAGTGTGAGGACGATGACGCCGGAGGCGATGAAGACCAGTTCGTCGCGCATGGGGAAGGCCCTTCCGCCGCGCAGGACGTAGGGCAGGGTGAACATCAGAGAGAGCGTGATGGTGCCCTTGGCGCCGCCGAAGGTCATCACCGCGGCGGACCTCCAGCGGCCGGCCGTCATCCTGCGCCGCCGTCCCGTCCGCTGGTCCCTGGCGAGCCGCAGCATCAGCGTCACCCATGTCAGGCGCATGGCGGTGACCACAAGGGTGACGAGAAGGATGACGGTGAGCAGCATGGCGTTGCTCACCCCCGGATCGTCCCAGCTGGCGCCCATGGCGTCGGGAAGCTGCATGCCGAGCAGGATGAACACGGTTCCGTTGAGGCTGAAGGACAGCACGGACCAGACGCTGTCGGAGACGATGTTCGTGCGGGACACGTTGGGGCCGATCCCGGTGCGGTCGAAGCGCACGACGAGCCCGGCCGCCACGACCGCCAGCACGCCCGAGACGTGGGCGAGGTCCTGGGCGCCGAGATAGACGAGGAAGGGGAGGAAAAGCTCCATGAGTATCCGGGTGGTGGTGGTCTCCCAACCCAGCGACCGGGCGGTCTCGAAAAGCCCGTTGGCCAGCAGGCCGATGGCCAGGCCGATTGCCGATCCTCCGAGGAACGACGTCACGAACTGCTCGGCGGCGTGGCCGACGGACAGCGTGCCGGTCGTCGCCGCCAGCAGCGAGAACTGGAAGCCGATGATGCCGGAGGCGTCGTTGAACAGCGACTCCCCTTCGAGGACGCCCAGCTGCCGCCGCGACAGCGAGGCCTCATGGCTCAGGGACGACACGGCCACGGCGTCCGTGGGCCCCACGGCCGCTCCGAGAGCGAAGGCGGCCGCCAGGGATATCGCCGGCCAGACGGCGTGCACCGAGAATCCCACGGCGACCATGGTGACGAGCACCAGCCCGACCGCCATGGACAGCGACAACCCCAGGGTGTCGACGAGGGCCGTCTTGTCGATCCGGTGCGCTTCCAGGTACAGCAGCGGAGCGATGAACAGCACCATGAACAGATCGGGCTCGAGCTGGGCCTCGGGGAAGAAGGGAAGGGTGGTCGCTAGCGCGCCGATGAGGATCTGCACCAGAGGCGTGGAGACACGGGGGATGAAGCGGCTGAGGAAGGACGAGAGCACGACGGACCCGATGATGCACAGTATGAGCACGAAAACGTCCACGGGTTCGTCTCCCCCTGCCTATGGGCCGCTTTCATCGTACGGTCTCCGTGTGCAGAAGACGTTAAGCTCCTCGTCAGCGACACCGGAATGCGCCGGAATGCGGGAGAGCGGGGGCGTGTGCGGGATTGCGCGCGGTTGCGCCGGAAGCCGCAGAAGCCCCAGGTCCCCTCCTGTCCGGGATGTCGTCCCGCGTACAGTGAGGCCTATGGACGTGAGCGCGGCCCGTTCATACGGGGCCATGGGACGTGGCGCGATGGAGCGCGGGGCCATGAAGCTCGCTCTCGCGCTCGCCGACGGGGCGGGGCGTGACGGCGAGGTCCCCGTCGGGGCCGTCGTGCTGGATCCTGCCGGCCGGGTGATCGGCTCCGGAAGGAACCGCCGCCGTCGTGACCGCGATCCGCTGGCCCATGCGGAGATCGAGGCCATCCGTTCCGCCGTCGGCGCAATGGAGTCCGTCTCGCGGACGCTCAGACCGTCGCAGGATGGGCTCGGGGGCGACGGGTGGAACCTGTCAGGCTGCACTTTGGTCGTCACGCTTGAGCCCTGTCCCATGTGCGCCGGAGCGCTGCTCCAGACGCATATCGCCCGGGTGGTCTTCGGAGCGTGGGATGCGAAGCTCGGCGCATGCGGCTCCGTGTGGGATCTTCCGCGTGACCCGCATATCGGTTCGCATCCCGAGGTGCATGGAGGGGTGATGGAGGGGGAATGCGTCGGGATGCTGTCGCGGTTCTTCCGTGAGCGTCGTCCGTCGCGTTCGGGTGATGCGGACAATCGTCGCACGGGCCGGTCGGATCCGTCCGTTCCCTGAACGTCGCCGTCGTGCGTCCATATGCTCTCCTATGGCACAGATTCTCCGCCATGGGCTCCCGCGCGGGGCCGGTCCATGGCAAGGGCGTGAGGACCATCCCACGGGCTCGCCGCGGGCTCGATGCGTAGGATGGGGGGTGACGACCGGGGTCGTGGCCGATGACGCGCTTCGATGATTCCGGTGCATGCCCATCCGTGGCCAGATCGGGAAGGACTGAGCGATGACGACCAGCCAGCGAAAGACGCTCGACGACGATGTGAGGACGAACGGGGCGACGCCCAATCCGTGGTGGACGAACGCGGTGGTGTACCAGATCTACCCGCGCAGCTTCCAGGACAGCGATGGCGACGGATTCGGCGACCTGAGGGGCATCACCTCACGACTCGACTATCTGGCCGACCTGGGAGTCGACGTCATCTGGCTGAGTCCCGTGTATCGCTCCCCGCAGGACGACAACGGCTACGACATCTCGGACTACCAGGACATCGACCCTCTGTTCGGCACGCTGGATGACATGGACGAGCTTCTGCGCCAGGCGCATCGCCGGGGCCTGAAGGTGGTCATGGACCTTGTCGTGAACCACACCTCGGACGAGCACGCATGGTTCCAGGCGAGTCGGAATCCCGGCGACGACCACGCCGACTGGTACTGGTGGCGTCCGGCTCGGCCAGGGCACGAGCCCGGCACACCGGGGGCGGAGCCGAACCGCTGGGGCTCCTATTTCGGGGGGTCGGCATGGGAGTACGACCCGAAGCGCGGGGAGTACTTCCTCCACCAGTTCTCACGCAAACAGCCGGATCTCAACTGGGAGAACCCGGCGGTGCGCCAGGCGGTGTACGCGATGATGAACTGGTGGCTGGACCGCGGCGTCGACGGCTTCCGTATGGACGTGATCACGATGATCTCCAAACGGGTCGATGGTCGGGGCCGTCTTCCCGGCGAGGAGGGCTCGGACATCGAGGACCTTCCCGTCGGGAAGGACGGCTATTCCACGCCGTTCCCCTTCTGCGTCGACGGGCCCCGACTCGACGAGTTCCTGCGCGAGATGCGGCGGGAGGTGTTCGACGGGCGTGAGGGATGCATGACGGTCGGCGAGGCTCCCGGCGTCACCGCGCGGAGGAACGAGGAGATCACCGATCCGGCGAACCATGAGCTCGACATGCTGTTCCTCTTCGACCATATGGGCATCGACCAGAACGGCTCGAAATGGAATCCGCGCTCCTTCGAACCGGCGCGTCTCCGCCATGAGCTCGCGGCCCAGCAGGATGCCGTCCGCCGGGCGGGATGGGCGAGTCTGTACTTCAACAACCATGACCAGCCCCGCGTGGTCTCCCGCTGGGGGGACGTCTCCACGCCTCAGCTGCGCGCGCGGTCGGCCAAGGCGCTCGGTCTTCTGCTGCATATGCACCGCGGCACGCCGTACGTGTATCAGGGCGAGGAACTGGGCATGACGAACGCCGGGTTCACGTCGCTGGAGCAGTACCGCGACCTGGAATCCATCAACATGTACCATCAGCTCGTCGACCAGGCGCATGTCATGTCGTCGGAGGCGATGATGCATGCCATCGGCCTGATGGGCCGCGACAATTCACGCACGCCCATGCAGTGGGACGCCTCGCACTATGCGGGGTTCACCGCCGCGGACGCGCCCCGGCGCCCGTGGATCGACGTCAACCCCAACCATGACGCCATCAACGTCTCCGCGGAAAACCACGACCCCGACTCGGTGCTGGCCTTCTACCGCCGTCTCATCGATCTGAGGCATCGGCTCGCCGTCATCTCGGCGGGACGGTGGGACCTCGTGGACGCGGACGACCCGCACGTGTACTGCTTCACCAGAACCCTGGAGAAGGCCGGCGGCGATGGTGCGGCTCCGGCGGCCGGCGAGGCCACGCGGCTGCTCGTCGTGGCCAATCTCACGTCGTCGCCGCAGACGGTCCCCGCCGAATCGGCGCGTCTGCTTGCCGGCGTGCGGAGTTCCGCGCCGTCCCCGGGCCCTGTGATCGCCACGGAGGACGATGCACGCGTCAAGGCCTCCCTCGCTTCCGGAACGCTCGACCCGTGGGAGGCGTTCGTCTGGCGACTGGCGTGAGCGACCAGGAAGGAGATAACGTGTCGAGACTGATCATCGTATCGAACCGGCTTCCGGTGTCCCTGGACGCCGACGACGCAGGTGGATACTCCCTGCGGCAGAACGTGGGCGGACTGGCCACGGCCATCGGACCCTATCACAAGGCCCATCGTGACTGTTTGTGGGTGGGGTGGAGCGGAATCGACCTCGACGAGTACGACGCCGACCAGGTGAAGGGCATCCGCCGCGCCTACGCGGACCGTCGCTGCATCCCCCTGTTCCTCACCTCCGAGGAGGTGTCCGGCTACTATGCCGGCTTCTCCAACGACACCCTCTGGCCGCTTTTCCATGACTTCTCCCATGAGGCCGTCTTCGACCCCGGGACGTGGTCGACGTATCAGCAGGTCAACCGGCGCTTCGCCGAAACCCTTGAGCCCCTGATCAATCCGGGCGACGTGGTGTGGATTCAGGACTACCATCTCATGCTGCTTCCGGCGATGCTGCGGGAGCGCTTCCCGCATCTCTCCATCGGGTGGTTCCTTCACGTCCCCTTCCCTAGTCCGGAGATCTACCGTTCCCTGCCGTGGAGCCGCGAGCTGCTGGAGGGCGTGCTCGGCGCTGATCTGCTCGGCTTCCACACCGTCGACTACACGTCGAACTTCCTGTCCTCCGTTCGTCTGCTGCTCGACCATGAGGTGGACGATGCCGGTCATGTGGCAATGCCGGGCGGTCGTCGGGTCACGGTGGATGCCTTCCCCATCGGCATCGACTACGGGCTGTATCGGCGCACGTCGCGATCCACTCTCGCCCGCGCCATGCGACTGGGCATCGAGGAGGTCAGCGGCAAAAGGCCCGGCCGCCGCTACGCGACCTCGCTGACCGCCGAAAGCAACGCCGTCGCCGAGGCGGCCTCCAGGGAGGGGACGTGGTGGAGCCACTACGCCCATGAGGAGCTTCCTGAGCTCACGCTCGCCCGGTCGGCCGCCACGGGGGTGGACAAGCCCAACAAGGTGGTCGTGTCGGTGGACCGGCTCGACTATACGAAGGGGCTTCCCGAGCGTCTGCGCGCCTTCGGCAGGATGCTGGAGAAATACCCCGAATGGACGGGCCACGTCACGTACTATCTGCTGGCCACGCCCTCCCGCGAGAACGTGGAGACCTACCGTCATCTCAAGGAGCAGGTGGACCAGCTCGTCGGACAGATCAACGGACGTTATTCGCTGCTGTCCTGGACGCCCATCCACTACATCACGCGCTCGCTTCCCATCAAGCCCGTCTGCGGCATCTACGCCGCCGGGGACGTGGCGCTGGTGACGCCTCTGCGGGACGGCATGAACCTCGTCGCCAAGGAGTACCTCGCCTGCCATGACGGCCGCGACGGGTCTCTGGTGCTTTCCGACATGTGCGGGGCTGCCAACGAGCTCACCGAGGCCTTCGTCGTCAACCCCTACGACACCGAGGCCATGTGCGAGGCCCTGCATTCGGCTCTGGAGATCTCCCCCGAGGAGTCCCGACGCCGTAACATGGCGATGCAGGCGCGGCTTAAGGCGAGGACGGCGTCCAGCTGGTGCGAGGGCTTCCTCGACGCCCTGGGACAGGTGTGCGACCCGGGTCTGGCCGACCGCAGGCTGAGGATGTCGGAGCGCAACGACCTCATGGACCAGTGGCGGCGGGCGGAGCGTCGGCTCGTGCTCTGCGACTACGACGGCACGCTCACCCCGCTTGTGCGCACTCCCGAACGGGCGAGGCCGACGAAGGAGACCCGCGATCTGCTTCGCCGCTTCGCGGACGAGCCCGGCGTCGACATGCTGCTCGTCTCCGGCCGTGATCATGGCACGATGCGGGAGTGGTTCGGCGACCTTCCCGTGACGCTTGTCGCCGAACATGGCTCCTGGGTGGGGGAACGTCCGGAAGGCGTGGCTCCGCGCCGATGGACCCGGTCCGCAGACATGCCCGATCCGGCGGTCTGGAAGGCCGTCATCCGGCCGTTGCTGGACGAGGCCGTGAATAGCGTCCCCCGATCCTTCGTCGAGGAGAAGTCCGATGCGCTGGCCTGGCATTACCGGCTCAGCGACCAGAGGGCGGCCGGCCGCGAACGCGACGTGCTGCTCGGCGAGCTGCGACGACGCTGCGGCGCGCTGGGCCTGATGACGATGGAGAACTCCCGCGTCGTGGAGGTCTGCCCGGTGTCGGTGAGCAAGGGGAATGCGGTGCGGCCGTGGGTGGAGTCCGGGCGCTACGACCTGCTCATGGCTCTGGGGGATGACACCACGGACGAGACCATGTTCGCCGTCATGCCCGAGGACGCCTGGACCCTGCGCGTCGGAGCCGGCCAGACGAGGGCCCGCCGGCGTCTGGCCGGACCGGGGGCGGTGCGGCGGCTGCTGCGCTATCTCGTCGCCGAATCCGAGGTGGCGCGTCTGGAGAGGTGAGGCGACGAACCGAGTGCCTGCGCGCGTCGTGGACGGCTGTGTGGCTGTGTGGATGCGGGTGGGCCTGCGGAATCGTCGGCGGCTTGCGGTCCGCGGACGTCCGGAACCCGTCACCTCCCTCCGTCGTTCCCCCAGAGGTCGTCGTAGGTGCCTGCATACCGACATGCCGCGCTACGTCCATCACGCCTTTCCCCCGTCCTCCTTTCGCCTCTGTCTTCCTTTTTCCTCCCTCATCTCCCTGTGCTTCCCTTCGTCGCTTTTGCGGGCGTCGCTGTTGCAGGACCGCCTATACAATGGCGCGTATGGAACAGAAGGACGTTCTTCAGGCGCTGCGGCGCGACCATGCGACGGAACTGCGGCGTGCCGCGGACAGACTCAAGGGCACGGCGCGGCATACGGCGATCATCCCCTCGAAGACGCTGTCGGGTCTGACGGGCCATGACATCAGGCTCAAGCCGGAGAACCTCCAGGTCACGGGATCCTTCAAGATCCGTGGAGCCTACAACAAGATCGCCTCGCTGTCCGACGAGGACATCGCGCGCGGCATCGTCACCGCCTCCGCCGGCAACCATGCCCAGGGCGTGGCGTACGCGGCGCGGGAGCGTGGGGCGAAGGCCACGATCGTCATGCCTCAGATCACCCCGCCGCTCAAGGTGGATGCGACCAAGGCGTTTGGGGCCGAGGTCGTGCTGCACGGGGACGTGTTCGACGAGTCGGCCGACTATGCCGCGCGGCTCAGCCGTGAACGCGGCATGGTGTACGTCCATCCCTTCGACGACTACGAGGTCATCTGCGGGCAGGGCACCGTCGGCATGGAGATTCTCGAGGACGTCCCCGACGTCACGGATGTCGTCGTGCCTCTGGGAGGCGGCGGGCTGGGCGCCGGAGTGGCGCTCGCCATCAAGACGTTCCGCCCCGAGGTGCGCGTCATCGGCGCCACCCCCGAAGGGTCGCCGGCCTTCCGTGAATCCTTCACAGCCGGGCATGTCGTCGAGGCGGACAAGGTCGTCACTTCAGCGGAAGGCGTCGCCGTCCGTCGGCCGGGCGATCTCACCTTCGCCATCCTCAACGAGTATCTCGACGACCTCGTCACCGTGACCGAGCGGGACATCAACGAGATGATTCTTCTCATGCTCGAGAAGCACAAGCTCGTCGTCGAGGGAGCCGGAGCGGTGGCGCTCGCCGCGCTCGAGCATCTCGACCTGCAGTCGCGCGCCTTCGCCAAGGCCGGGGGGAACCATGTCGTCGTGCCGATCCTGTCAGGTGGCAACATCGACACCGTCACCATCGGTGCGGTCATCCAGAAGGGCATGATCGCCCGCGGCCGCATCATGAACTTCGAAGTGGAGCTTCCCGACGTCCCCGGTCAGCTCGTCAAGGTGGCGACCATTCTCGCGCAGCAGCGCGCCAACGTGATCGCTCTCGACCATGACCAGTTCAAGGCCTCGGGGCATTTCATCAACGGCGTGGCGCTCGGCGTGACGGTGGAGACGAACGGCCCGGACCACATCGAGCAGGTTCTCGCGGCTCTGCGGGAGGCGGGATACACCCCCAAGAGGATCTACTGATTCGTCCCGTTTGATCGCGTCGATCGTACCCATTCGGTCCGGGATGTCGGGAATGTGAATGCATTCGTGGGGAACCCGCTGATTCGGATCCCTGGCCTGGATCAGCCGGCGGGACTCGTCGTCATGGCGGGTTCCGCATCCTGCGGACCGCTGTCCGACGGAGCTTCCAATAGATGTGGGGCCGCCCCGTCCTCCCTGACGGTGGAATCACTGCCGATCATTCCGCCTTCAAGGAGGACGCAGCGGCCCCAATGCCTCCCGGGCTTCTCGCTGCCGGTCGGCGTGGCGTCGCGGACGTCTCGCGCTCCAGGCGCAAGCCGCGGCTCCTCCGTCTACGAGTTCTTCGCCATGGTCTCGTCGACGAGTTTCGGCAGTGCCGTTGCGATGTCCTCGTGGATCAGCCGCGTGGCCAGACCGTCATACTGAGTGCGGCCCATGTTCATAATCGTGACAGGGACGCCGGCCTGTGCGGCGACGGGCACGAGGGATGCGGCGGGAAAGACCTCGAGGGTCGAGCCGATGGCCCAGAATTCGTCGGCCTTGGCCGCCAGCCGCATGCTTTTCTCCATCGCCCCTTCCGGCAGGGCCTCACCGAAGTAGACGACGTCCGTCTTGATGATGCCGTTGCAGACCTCGCCGGCCCTGTAGGGGAGCCTGCGATGGCAATGGGGGTCGGGCTCCTCGTCCAGGCGGGCCATGATGTCCGCGGTGTCGTATTTCGCGTGGCAGCGCATGCAGTGCGAGGTTCCGATCGTGCCGTGCAGGTTGACGATGACGCTTGGGGAGTTGCCGGCCTTCTCATGCAGGGCGTCGAAGTTCTGCGTGGCGAGCAGGGACAACATCCCCGCCTTCTCAAGGCGGACGAGCGCCTTGTGAGCCTCTCCGGGCTGCGCGTTCCAGACAGGGGACTCCTTCTGCCACCGCCAGGAGTATTCGCGCTCCCTTCTGTCTGACAGGAAGGCGTCGATGTCGTACACGCTCATCTGCTCGGGATGCATGGTCCACACGCCCGTGGGGCCTCGGAAGTCGGGGATGCCGGCCGATGTAGAGATGCCGGCGCCCGTCAGCACTGCTATATGGATGCTCATAGCTTCAGGGATACCACCGCGCAGGTCCTGCGGATGTCACGGATTGGCGGACCTCAGCGCGCCAGAGAGATGCCGGCGCATAGGTGCCTGGGATGTGTCGGAGGACGCTGTTTGGGCTGTTTTGTGTGTGTTTTGTGTGGGTGGTGGTGGGTGTGGTCGGTGTTGTGGGGCTGTCTCTTATACACACGTTCGG
>CALEGL010000083.1 GCA_937876495.1 uncultured Bifidobacterium sp. | reverse complement strand
CGACGCCCTGGGCAGCCTAGCGGCGAAGCGCGCCGGCCAGCTCAACTCCTCCGTCCCGTGGCGCAGCGGGGGGCGTCTGCAGAGCGTGGGTCCGCTCGGCGAGGACCTGCACCAGGCGAAGCCTCTGTCCAGCGCCTTCCGTGAAAGCAGCGAGGGGCTTCGGGGGGAGCCGCTCGGCGAGGACGACCCCACCGAGGGCGACTGAGCGGAACCGGCCAGGGGCGCCGGCGAGGCACCCGGTCGGCATGGAGTCCGCATGGAGTCCGGGCCACTGGCCCGGCGGGAAGGTGTGGTGGAACGTGGAGCGTCGTCTCATTTCCGCTGAGTCGGTGACCGAAGGGCATCCGGACAAGATCTGCGACCAGATCTCGGACGCGATTCTCGACGACCTGCTGCGGCAGGACCCCCATTCGCATGTCGCCGTCGAGACCTCGGCGACGACCGGGCAGTTCTTCGTCTTCGGCGAGGTGACGAGCGAGGGTTACGCCGACGTGCAGTCCATCGTGCGCTCCGTCGTACGGCGGATCGGATACACCAGCTCGACGATCGGCTTGGACGCCGACTCCTGCGGCGTGCTCGTGGCCCTCACCGGCCAGAGCGCGGAGATCAACCAGGGCGTGTCCCGGCTGGATTCCGCCGAGGAGTCGCGCGCCTCGCAAGAGGAGCGCTATGAGGCCCAGGGCGCGGGCGACCAGGGCGTGATGTTCGGCTACGCCTGCGACGAGACGCCCGCTCTCATGCCCCTGCCCATCCATCTGGCGCATCGTCTGGCGCATCGTCTGGCCCAGGTGCGCAAGGAGGGCATCGTCGAGCATCTGCGCCCCGACGGCAAGACCCAGGTCACCATCGAGTACGACGCCGATGACCGGCCCGTGCGCGTGGACACCGTGCTCGTGTCCACCCAGCACGACCCCGAGGTCGACCGTGACTGGCTCCAGGATCGGCTCGTCGAGGCCGTCATCACCCCGGTTCTCAACGAGGTATGCGGCGACGCGGTGAGGCACGACGACTACCGAGTGCTCGTCAACCCCACCGGGTCCTTCGTGCTGGGAGGGCCCGCGGCGGATGCCGGTCTCACCGGCCGCAAGATCATCGTCGACACCTACGGCGGCGCGGCGCATCATGGCGGCGGCGCGTTCTCCGGCAAGGACCCCAGCAAGGTCGACCGCTCCGCGGCCTACGCGGCGCGCTGGGTCGCCAAGAACATCGTGGCGGCGGGCCTCGCCCGTCGCGTCGAGGTCCAGGTGGCCTACGCCATCGGCGTGGCCGACCCGGTGAGCGTCAACGTCGAGACCTACGGCACCGAGACCGACGGCGTGACGCGGGACGACATCCAGAGGGCGGTGCGCGAGGTCTTCGACCTGCGTCCGGCCGCCATCATCGACGAACTCGATCTGCTGCGTCCGATCTACTCCAAGACGGCCGCCTACGGCCATTTCGGCCGCGATGACGCGGACTTCACCTGGGAGCGCACGGACAGGGTGGATCGGCTCAGGGAAGCGGTGGGCCGATAGGCGCCCGGATTCCCGGCAGCGGAATGAGGCGATTCGGAAAGGAAGGTCATATGGCGGGGATGTCAGTGGCGGATATGGCGGGGCTGTTCCTGAAGCCCGGAGCGCCGATCCGGATAGAGGCCTTCGACGGATCCTCCTGGGGCGGCGCGGATGCGCCGGCGACCCTGCAGGTGAGGAACTCCCGGGCCGTGTACTACATGGCGGAGCATCCCGGCGAGCTGGGACTGGCCCGTGCCTATCTGCAGGGCGACGTGGACTCCCCGCAGCTCGTGCCCGGCGACCCCTACGAGGTGTTCAAGCGGCTCACCGCCGTCAAGCCCTACGTCCGCCGTCCCGACCCCCGTGGTCTGGCCCGCGCCCTGGCGACCATCGCCTCGCATGGCATCCGCGTGCCCAAGCCGCCGTCCATCGAGGGGCCGAGCAGACTGCGCCGGATCAGCGAGGGGCTGCTTCCCCACACCAAGGCGGGCGACGCCGCCACCGTGAGCTATCACTACGACCAGTCCAACGAGTTCTACGCCATGTTTCTAGGCCCGTCGATGACCTACACCTGCGCCCTCTTCGACTCCCCGGACGAGTCCCTCGAGGACGCGCAGTGGGGCAAGCTCAACCTCGTCCTGGACAAGCTTGGGCTCAAGGCCGGCGACCGTCTGCTCGACATCGGCTGCGGCTGGGGCTCGATGGAGATCCTCGCCGCGAAGCGCGGCATCCACGTCCTCGGCGTCACGCTGGCCGAGGAGCAGGTCTCCTGGGGACAGGACTGGATCCGGCGCGAGGGCCTCGACGACCTCGCCGAGATCCGCCTCATGGACTACCGGGACGTGCCGGAAAGCGGATTCGACGGCATCTGCTCCCTGGGCATGATGGAGCATGTCGGCATCCGGCACTATCCGAAGTACTTCAGGGAGATCTTCGCCAAGCTCAAGCCGGGCGGCATGCTGCTCAACCATCAGATCACCCGGACCAACTCCTATGTCGGCAAGTCGGCCGGTCCCTTCATCGACCGCTACATCTTCCCCGACGGGCAGCTCGCCTCGCCCGGCGAGATCGAGACGCGCATCCAGAACACGGGCTTCGAGGTCATCCACGAGGAGAATCTCCGCCAGCACTACGCCCTCACCCTCCACCACTGGAACGCCAACCTCCAGAGCCACTGGGACGAGGCGGTCCGTCTCGTCGGCGAACCCAAGGCCCGCCTGTGGGGGCTGTACATGGCTGGAAGCGCGCTGAACTTCGAGCTCAACACCATCCAGATCCACCAGTACCTGTGCATTCGGCCCAACGGCCGCGGCACCGACAGCTACCCTCTGAGACCATGGTGGCGTTCGCGCTGACCTCCGGTCCCCGTCCATCCGCGTCCGCGGGCCCTCGCAGCGCGATCCACGGACGTCGTCGTCCGACGCGTCCGACGCGTCAGGGGCTGCGCGCATGACGGTCGCTTCGGACGCCCATCCGGCGAAGGAGTCGGGCTCCGTCCATCCCGTCGCCGACCAGCCCGCCCTGGCGGGGCTCGCGCCCCGGCGGCGCAGGAGGCGCGTGCATGCACATGAGCCGGCTGCGACGGATCCCGTCGCCCACGTAGTCCTCGACGTTCAGGCGCCTCATCTGGGGCGGGACTTCGACTATCTCGTCGATGAGACCATGTCCGCCATGGCGCTTCCCGGCGCCCTCGTCCGCGTGCGCTTCGCGGGTCGTCTCGTCAACGGCGTGGTGTGGGCTCGCTCGGCCTCCAGCACGGCCCCCGAATCCTCCCTGCGATGGATCGAGCGCGTCCTGGCCCCGGGTCTCGTGCCCGACGAGCTGAGAAGGGACGTCGCGGCCATCGCCGACGCCTACGGCGGCACGCGGGCGAACATCCTGCGGCTCGCCGTTCCACCTCGAAGCGCATCGGTGGACCGTGACATGCGTTTCGCCGTCCCCGCGAACGGCGCCGGCGCCGGTGATGGCGCCGATGGTGGCGCCGGTGATGACGCGGACGCGCCCGCGACGGACCCGAAGCCGTCCTCGACGACATCGGCGGGGGATTCCGGCGAGAGCGAGCCGCTCCATGCGGACGATGGACGGGGAACCGACCAGGCGCCGGCGACCCAGAGCCGGGATTCCACACGGTTCCTCAGGTCGTACGGGCATGGGGGGCTTCTCGGCTCCGCGCTGGTGTCCGGCGGCTTCGCCTCCTTCGTCCTTGACTGCGCACCCGGACCCTGCGAGGCCGAACGCGTGCTCTCCCAGGCCGTCGCCCTGTCCCTGTCCGCGGGGCGTTCGGCCCTTGCGGTGATGCCCGACATGAGGACGACGGGCCGTCTCGCACGGATGCTCTCCGGGCTGGGGCTGCGGGTCATGGGACCCGGCGCGCAGGCGCGCGACGCCGACGTCGTCATCCTCTCCGCATCCATGCCTCCGGCGGACCGCTATCGGGCCTTCCGGGCCCTGTCCCTGGGGCTCGTCCGCGGTGTCATCGGCACCAGGGCCGTGATGTACGCACCGGTGCGCAGGCAGGGTCTTTTCGCCATCATGGACGACGACGCCTACCAGCAGGCGGACGGGATGCTGCCCTACGCCCAGGCGCGCGGAGTGCTGCGTCTGCGGGCCCGGCTGCATGCCGGCGTCTTCCTGGCCGTGGGGGCCGCCAGAAGCGCCGTCAGCCAGAGGGAATGCGAGGGAGGGGAGGAGAACGGGGTGTCCGGTCCCTCCACGGTTCTGAGGCCCCGCCCGGACATCCTGGAGAGACGGCCCCAGGTGTCCTGGCTGACGCGGGAAGGGCTGGAGAAGGCCGGCGATCCGGCTCCCGGCGCCCGCGTCCCCCGACGGGTCGCGAGATTGCTGTCGCAGGCCTTGCGTCAGGGCCCCGTGCTGCTCTCCGTGCCGCGGGACCTCGCGACCCCGGTTCTGGGTTGTGGTCGCTGTCATCGCCGTGCTCGCTGCCGTCTCTGCACCGGTCCGCTCGCCCCCGCATCCTCGGGGTCGGTGCCCCGCTGCCGATGGTGCGGGGCCACGGCCACGGCCTGGAGCTGCCCTCACTGCTCGGGACGGCGCATCGTCCCCATCCGGGTGGGGTCGACGGGGACGGCGATGGAGCTGCGTCGCATGTTCCCGGGGGTGCCTTTCGTCGTCTCCTCTCCGATGGGGTCGCGCGGCTTCGTCCCTTCGGTTCCCGCGCTTCCCGCGGTCGTCGTGGCCACTTCCGGATTCGAGCCGCTGGTGACGGACGCGCAGGGACGTGCCGGGACCTATCGTGCGGCGGTGATACTTGACGCTTGGACGAGCTTGTATTCGCAGAGCCTCGATGCGAAGCCGGATGTGCTCGCGGCCTGGATGCGCGTCGCCGGCCTGGCGTCGCCGCCTGACGGATCCGGGCGCGTCGTGGTGGTCGGGCAGGCGGATGAGGTCGTCGTCGCCTCGCTGACGTCCTGGGACTGCACCGTCCTCGCCTCCGCGGAGCTGGAGGACAGACGCGCGGCATGCTTCCCTCCCGCTGTGGTCGCCGCCTGCGTCTGGGGCCGCCGGTCGGCCGTGGAGGGTCTGCTGCGTCGCATTGGGGCCGTCGGCGGCGATCTGTCGACGCTGGCGACGGATGCCGGGGATGTGCCCGCCGTCCTCGGCCCCACACCGATACCTCCGCCGAGCACTCTGGACGAGCGCGAGCTGGAGGCCACCCGTGACCGTGTCAGCGCCGTCGTGAGGGCGCCGCATTCCCGTCGCGCGGAGCTCGTGCGACGTCTGCGGGACCAGACGGCCTGGCATGTGGCCACGCGGGAGCCGGGTGAGCTGCGGTTCCGGGTCGATCCGAAGGATCTCCTACCATAGGGGCGTGCCCCCATGCCGGGGCATGGACGCCATGACGGAAGGAGAACCGATGGCCGGATGGCCCGGGGAGCCCAGGATGGACTATGACGTTCTCATGGCCGAGGGTCCGGCCTCGGATTCGGCCGGGGCGCCCATCACCGACGTGATGTTCGACTTCGGCAACGTCCTCGTGCGCTGGGATCCGGCCGCGGTTCTGGTATCCCGGTACTCGGAGGACACCGCGCGGCGCTTCCTCGACGATTCCGTCTCGGGCTTCTATGCGGCCAACGACCTCATGGACGCCGGGGCTTCGATCAGGGACGGCGTGGAGTTCGTGGCCCGTGGGCATGGTGAGCCGTGGGCGTCGATGATGCGCTTCTATCTGGAGAACTTCGAGGATTCGGTGCTCGGCGTCGTGCCCGGCGCCCGGGTGCTCATCGACGACCTCAGACGCGCGGGGATAGGCGTATGGGGGCTGTCCAACTGGCAGAGGGACCTGTATGCGGCCACAGAGAGGCGCTATGATGTGCTGCGTCGCCTTGACGGCGTGGTGGTGTCCGGATATGTGGGGCTTCGCAAGCCCGACGCGGCGATTTTCGAACTCGCTCTGAGGCGCTTCGGCATCGACCGCGCCACGACGCTTTTCGTTGACGACAAGGCGATGAACGTCCAGGGGGCCAACCGGGTGGGGATCCGCGCGGTGCGCTTCTCGGACCCCCGGCGTCTGCGCGGGCTGCTTATCACCGCCGGCGTGCCGATCGCCCCTCTCGTCTAGGGGCAAAGGAGGATCATGCTCAGACTGCTTTTCGCGGGGACACCGGATGTGGCGGTGCCGTCCCTGAAGGCCCTGGCCGCGGATGACGAGGACTTCGAGGTCGTGGCCGTGCTCACCAGACCGGATGCGCCCGCCGGACGCGGCAGGAGACTGACGCCGAGCCCCGTGAAGAAGGCGGCGCTGGAGCTGGACATCCCGGTGCTGGAATCGGACCCCGCCGAACCCGCCTTCCTTTCCGAGCTCGCCGCCACCGGCGCCCAGGCGGCGGCCGTCGTCGCCTATGGCAGGATCCTCAAGCAGGATGTGCTGGATGCGCTGCCCTGCGGCTGGTTCAACCTCCATTTCTCGCTGCTGCCCCAGTGGCGCGGCGCGGCGCCCGTCCAGCGCGCCATCTGGGCGGGGGACTCCGTGACGGGCGCCACAGTCTTCCGCATCACCGCCGGGATGGACAGCGGCCCGATCCTCGCCCAGTCCACCGTGACCATCGGCGCCCATGAGAACGCCGGGGACCTGCTTGGGCGTCTGGCCCACGACGGGGCGAACCTGCTGGGCGCCGCGCTGCGTGGGATGGCGGACGGTCGCATCCGCGAGGTCGCGCAGCCAGCGGGCGCGTTCGAGAAGGCCGACAAGATCCGTGTCGAGGACGCCCATATCCGCTTCGACGTGCCGGTGTTCGCGGTGGACAGGCAGATCCGCGCCTGCACGCCGTTCCCCGGCGCTTGGTGCCGGCTGCATGGTTCGGGGGACAGAGACGTCGAGACGCTTCATGTGCTTCAGGCGGCCCCTGCCGAGGCGTCGGACCCGGCGACCCCCGACTCTCTTGCCCCCGGCCGAGTCGCCGTGGGCAAGAGGAACGTGTGGGTCGGCACGATCACCGCTCCCCTTGAGCTGCTGCGGGTCAAGGCCGAGGGACGTCAGGCCATGCCGGCCGCCGACTGGGCGCGCGGGGCGCGTCTGTCCGATACGGCCTTCTGCGACTGACGTCCCTCCGCGGCCTCGTGGTCTTTCGCGGCCTCCGCGTCAGTCCAGGAAGTCGAGGACACGCCTGAGGTCGCGCTCGTCGATGGCGTGATGCGCGGCCTCGCGCACGGCCTTCTTCGCGCAGAACGCGACGCCCAGACCCGCCGCGCCGATCATGGGGATGTCGTTCGCCCCGTCGCCGACGGCCACCGTCTGCCCCATGGGGATGCCGTCCTCATCCGCCCAGCGTCGCAGAGCGGCCAGCTTGACGTCCTTCGTGACGATGTCGCCGAGCACGCGTCCGGTGAGGCGCCCGTCGACGGCCTCGAGACGATTGGCCAGCCAGTGGTCGAGCCGCGCGTCGGCCGCCAGGTCGTCGACGACCTCATGGAACCCGCCGGAGACCGCTCCCACCGTCCATCCGTGGCGGTGGAGCTCCGCGATGAGATCCAATGCGCCGGCGGTGAAATGCACGGAGGCCCTCACCTCGGCGAAGGCCGTGACGGGAAGTCCGCGCAGCAGCGCCACGCGCTCGCGCAGGGCCTGACGGAAGTCCATGCCGCCCTCCATCGCGCGTCGAGTGATGGCCGCGATGCCCTCTCCGACGCCGGCCGCCAGGCCCAGCTGATCGATGACCTCCTCGTCGATGAGGGTGGAGTCCACGTCCATGACGAGCAGGCCGGGGCGATCGAGGCGGGGCGCGGTGCGTCCCTTCGCGGCAGGGTCGGAGGCGCGGATGCCGTCATGGCCGTCGCCTGTGGAGCCGTTCGTCGGACCGGCGGAGGCGGGGACGGAGGATGCGGACGCGGACGGACGGAAGGAAGCGGACATGACACCGATTGTCGGAAAGCATGGGGACAATGGGAACCATGCATGTTCTCGCCGCAGCCGCCATCCCCCTGTGTGGGGCCGACGAGGGCCTGATCGGGGCTCTCACCAGCTGGATCGTCTCCCTGATGGGAGCGATGGGAGGGATCGGCGTCGCGCTGGCCATCCTGCTCGAATCCGTGTTCCCGCCGATTCCCAGCGAGGTCGTGCTTCCGCTGGCGGGGTTCACGGCGGCGCAGGGACGCATGGGCCTCGTCTCCGCCATCGTCTGGGCGACCGTGGGGTCGCTGGCTGGTTCCTGGGTGCTGTATGGCATAGCCCGGGCCGTCGGCCTGCATCGCATCCATCGGGCGGCGGACGCCCTGCCGGGCGTGGGTCGAGGGGACGTGGAGAAGGCCAATCGCTGGTTCGCCCGCTACGGCGGCTGGTCGGTGCTCATCGGACGCGTGATTCCGGTCGTCCGCTCGCTGATCTCCATTCCGGCCGGTCTCGCCGCCATGCCTCTTCTCACCTTCTCGCTATGGACGCTGGCGGGGTCGGCGGTGTGGAACACCCTGCTCGTGGGGGCCGGGTATCTTCTCGGCGACCAGTGGTGCTCCATCCTTGGCGTTCTCGGAGTCGTGGAGGATGTGGTGATCGTTCTGGCGGCGGCCGTGGCCGTGCTGCTCGTCGTGCGATGGGTGATGCGTCTGAGGGCCTCGCGCGGGCGGAAGGACGGCACGGATGGACGCTGACGGCATGACCGTGCAGGGGGATGATGGCATGGTGAATGACAGGGATGACGGCACGGATGGCGTGGTGAACGGGTCCGATGACGGTGCGGAAGGCGCCGCGGGGGCTACCGGCGCGGAGAACGGCCTGACGCCGGACACCCCGCCCGCCCACGCACGAAGCGCGCGCACGGCAGCCG
>CALEGL010000082.1 GCA_937876495.1 uncultured Bifidobacterium sp. | reverse complement strand
CTCCTGGGCCTCGGTGACGCGCCAGCCCATGGTCTTCTCGAGGGCGAAGGCGATGATCGCGGTAATCACCGCCGAGTAGGCGATGGCGATAAGGGCGATGATGAGCTGGACGAGCAGCTGCTTGCCGTCACCACCGGCGAACAGGCCCGTTCCCTCGCCGAAGAAGCCGATGAGCACGGTGCCGGTGAATCCACCGACTCCATGAACGCCGACGACATCCAGAGAATCGTCATAGCCCAGCTTGAACTTCAAACCGCAGGCGAAGCAGCAGAGCACGCCGGCGATGGCGCCCAGCACCATGGACCACAGGGGGGAGACCACGTCGGCGGCCGGGGTGATGGCGACCAGACCGGCGACCATTCCGGAGGCCGCGCCCATGGCCGTGTAGTGGCCTGAGCGAATCTTCTCGGTGATGATCCACGACAGCGTCGCGGCCGAGGTGGCGGCGGTCGTGGAGATCCAGGCGTACCCGGCGGTGCCGTTGGCGCCGAAGGCGGAGCCGGCGTTGAAGCCGAACCAACCGAACCACAGGAGGAAGGCGCCCAGCATGACGAAAGGCACGTTATGCGGACGAATCGGTTCGGTGCCGAAGCCCTTGCGCTTGCCGATGATAAGGACGATGACCAGCGCCGCGACTGCGGCGTTGATATGGACGACCGTGCCGCCTGCGAAATCATGCGCGGTGGCGCCGATGGCCTTGGAGATCGCCCCGACACCGGAAAGAAGACCGCCGTTCCAGACCATATGGGCCATCGGAGCGTAATCGAAGGTGATCCACAGCGCCACGAAAAGCATCCAGGTGCTCATCTTGATGCGCTCGGCGAGCGCCCCGGAAATCAGCGCGACGGTGATCATCGCGAAGGCCACCTGGAAGGCCACGTCGATGCTCACCGGATACTTGTTGGCGTTCAGCCCGGTAGCCGTGAACACCCCGTCCTTGGCGACCACCGAATCCCTCAGCAGGAAACCGGTGGCGGGGTCTCCGAAGATCCCCCCGACGTCCTTGCCCGCATAGGCGATCGACCAGCCCCAGAAGACCCAGACGACGCCCGTGACGGCCAAGGCTCCAGCGGACAGCATAAGCATGTTGAGCACTGCCTTGGCGCGGACCATGCCCCCGTAGAAGAACGCCACACCAGGCGTCATCAGGAACACCAACGACGCCGATGTCAGAATCCATGCGGCATTTCCGGAGTCCATATTCCCTCCCTCTCTGACCTCGATAAATGACGATGGCCCTACCCCGGGCAATCGTCTGTGACTCCACCTTCGTCAACAACCCTTGCGGGGGCCAACAGGCGTTATCAAACGCCCCCACCGTTTTGGAAACGTTACGGAATGTTACGAACATGTTACGAACATGGACGATTCGGGCGACACCCATCCGGGCGATTCTGCCGGCGTCGCAGAAGAAGGTTCGTACCACCAGACATCACGAGGGATGACGACGACCGGGACTAGGACAGAAGACCGTCGATGAAGGCGCCCGGTTCGAAGACGGCCAGGTCGTCCGGACCCTCCCCCAGCCCCACGAGCTTGACCGGAACGCCCAGCTCACGCTGCACGGCGATGACGATGCCCCCTTTCGCCGATCCGTCGAGCTTGGTGAGGACGACGCCGGTGATGCCGATGGCCTCCGCGAACACCTTCGCCTGAGTCAGACCGTTCTGTCCCGTGGTGGCGTCGAGGACAAGCAGCACCTCGTCGACGGGGACGCTTTTCTCGACGACCCGCCGGATCTTCCCGAGCTCGTCCATGAGATTGGCCTTGTTCTGCAGACGTCCCGCCGTGTCCACGATGAGGACGTCGGCATCCTCGGACTTCGCCCGAGCGGCCGCGTCGAAGGCCACGGAGGCAGGATCGGCGCCGTCCTTCGCGGCACGCACGACCGGAACACCGACTCTCGCGCCCCATGTCTGGAGCTGGTCGGCCGCGGCGGCGCGAAAGGTGTCGGCCGCGGCGAGCATCACATGCTTCCCCTCGGCGACAAGCAGACGGGCGAGCTTGCCCGCCGTGGTCGTCTTCCCCGTGCCGTTGACGCCCACCATGATGATCACCGACGGCCTGTGCGCCTCCGGCGATTCGGCGACGAGCCGCCGATCCCCCGTGACGTCGACGGCCTCGAGCAGACGGGCCCGAAGGGACCCGCGCACCTGCTCGGGAGTGGAAACACCGGCGACGCGCGCGTCGGAGCGCAACCGGTCGACGAGTCGCTCGCTCTCCTCGGCGCCGACGTCGGCGACGAGAAGCGTGTCCTCGACGTCCTGCCAGTCCTCGGGCGACAGATGGTCACGGGTGAGTATGGAGAACAGCGTGCGTCCGAAGGGGTTCGAGCTGGAGGCGAGACGGGCGCGCAGCCGGGTGATGCGGGAGCGCGAGGATTCCGGACGCTCCACGGCCACGGCGACGTCGGCATGGTCCGGAACGGTCGGCGATGCCGGCTCCGATGACGCAGTAGCCGGACGTGGGTCGGTCGGGAGCGACGAGTCAGACGAAGCCGACGACGGGACGGCGGACGCGCGGGCCGCCCGGGGACGTTCCGGGGACGCGGCCGTTCCATTCCCTGTCCGCTTCCCACCGCGCCGTCGCCGAACGCCCACCACAACGCCCACGACGACGGCAAGCACGACGACGACCGCCACCACGATGGCGATGACCACAGAGGTATCCATGCAGTCCAGCCTATAACGGGGTCGAAGGAACGCCTCCCCAATGACGGACGGCTGGTTCGGCAGCCGCGACGTCCCTGCGGGTGACACACTGGAGTCATGGCAGGTTCCTCACGCATGACGTCGTATCAGCGACGCGAGCAGCTCATCGCCGTCGGGCGCTCGCTTTTCGCGGCCAAGGGTTTCGAGGCGGTCAGCGTCGAGGAGATCGCCGCGAGCGCCAAGGTGAGCAAACCCATCGTCTACGAGCATTTCGGCGGCAAGGAGGGACTCTATGCCGTCGTCGTCGACCGCGAGATGCGCGCCCTGACGAACGCCCTCACCGGCGCGCTGTCCGACACCGCGGCACATCCGAGGCAGATCGTCGAGCGGGCCGCCCTCGCTCTTCTCACGTATATAGAGGAGAACGCCGAGGGGTTCCAGGTTCTCGTGCGCGATTCGCCGAGCACCGACCCCGCCGGGTCCTTCAGTTCGCTGCTCGGCGACGTGAGCCTAAGGGTCGAGCAGATCCTCGGCGAATGGTTCCGTCGTCAGCACCTGCCCTCGAAGGGCGTCCCGTACTACGCGCAGATGCTCGTCGGACTCACCGTCTTCACCGGTCAGTACTGGGCCGACCGACGCAAGATCAGCAAGGAGCAGCTCGCCGCGCATATCGTCAACCTCGCCTGGCACGGGCTTTCCCGTCTGGAGGGCAGGCCGGAGCTGAGATACGAGGGGGAGAAGGCCCGGCGGAACGCGGAGAAGGCCGCGCGGGATGCCCAGACGGGGAAATCGTCCGCGGCGACGAGCCCGGGCCCAGTACAGGACCAAGGCCCGAAGCAGAAGCAGGGGGACGACGACGCGACGGACGGGATGACCGAGAAGCCCACGGAAAAGCAGGACGACCACGAAGCCGAGGCAGGGGAG
Source organism: uncultured Bifidobacterium sp. (assembly GCA_937876495.1). Classification (GTDB taxonomy): domain Bacteria; phylum Actinomycetota; class Actinomycetes; order Actinomycetales; family Bifidobacteriaceae; genus Bifidobacterium. The sequence goes on along the minus strand of CALEGL010000082.1, from coordinate 871 downwards.
CGACGCAGTGAATCCCCCGACTCCGGGAAGACGGATGACACGCCGGCCGAAGAGGCCCGGGCCGACGGAGATCCGCAGGAGGAGGCCGTGCTAGGCTGACCTGCGCCGGCGACGCTCGCCGGATGACTGACAGCAAGGGGACGGGGGATATGGATTCTCCATTGCTCACCTTCATCATCCCCGCCTACAACATGGCGACCTATCTCGGACGTTGCGTGGGATCCCTGACGGCGACGGACCACGCCGACGCCATCGAGGTCATTATCGTGGACGACGGATCCACCGATGACACGGGACATCTGGCCGATGTCTGGGCGAACCGGAAACCGGACGTCATCCACGTCATCCACCAGACCAACAAAGGGCACGGCGGAGCAGTCAACACGGGAATCGACGCCGCACGCGGCATGTACGTCAAGGTCGTCGACGCCGACGACTGGGTGGGGGCCGACAGCCTCGACCGCGTCCTGACGACTCTGGCGGCCCAGGCCAAGACACCGGTCCCCGTGGATCTCCTGGTCACCGACTACGTCTACGACAAACTGGGCAAGCGCAACAAGCACGTCGTGCGCTTCGGCCACGTGATGTCCCCGGACAGGGTGCTCGGATGGAACGACCTGCACCGCTTCGGCATCACCCAGTACATGATCATGCACGCCCTGACCTTCCGCACCGCCGTGGTGCGCGCGTCCGGGATGCGCCTTCCCGAACACACCTTCTACGTCGACTTCCTGTACTCCTATCAGCCCTTCCCCTGGGTACGCACCCTGCTGTACCTGGACACGCCCTTCTACCACTACTTCATCGGACGTGACGGACAGTCCGTGCAGACGGACGTGATGATCCGCCGGGTCGACCAGCTCCAGCGCGT
>CALEGL010000081.1 GCA_937876495.1 uncultured Bifidobacterium sp. | reverse complement strand
CGACGCGACGGCCGGAGCGGTCGCGGGGGCCGGCGACGGGTTCCTGCTGCTGGTCATCCTCGGCGTCGTGGCGCTGGGTGGCGTGGTCGCGTCGCTGCGGGCGAAGCGAGGGACGGTGCGGATGCAGAAGGTCGAGATGCGATAACGGCCTTGCCTCTCAACGCAATCCGGGGGCTCCATCACGAACAGAGCCACCTTGCCGACAACTCGCGTCCATGATCGTCGGAGAACCTCCTGCCACCAGCGCCGACCCAGCCGAGAAGGCCATCCGCACGCTCGCATGTCCGATGGCCACGGACGAAACGTCCGAGACAGCAGGCGCCGGAAGCGAGGTCTCCCTTCCCCGAGTTCCTACGCCACCCGGATCAGCGGCTTGATGACCCGGCGCGCGTCCATGTCGGCGTACGCCCGGGAGATCTCCTCCAGCGGATATGTGGCCGTGAACACGCGACCCGGCTCGATGGTCCCGTCAAGCACATCGGGGACAAGCGACGCCAGATAATGATGCGCCGGGGACATCCCTCCCGTGATGGTGACGTCCCGGGAGAACAGGGGACCCATCTCCACCGTGACGCCATGCGGGATGCCAACGTAGCTCACCGTTCCGCCCTTGGCGCACATGGCGAGCACCGTCGAGAACGACTGCGGCGAGCCCACGCATTCGAGCACCCTGTCGGGTCCGGATCCACCGGTGAGCCCCCTGATCTCACCGACCGCGTCCGCGCCTCGGGAGCTGACGACGACGTCCGCGCCAAATTCGCGGGCCATCCGGTTGCGGTCCTCATGCGTGCTTCCGGCGTTGATGACCCTCGTCGCGCCGAGCAGCCTGCACGCCATGATCGCGCACAGGCCGACGGCCCCGTCGCCCACGACCGTGACGACGTCACCGGGACCGACCCCTGCCTGGACGGCCGCGTGATATCCGGTGGTGAACACGTCCGCCAGAGTGAGCAGCGAGGGGATGGACTTTTCATCCGGTCGCGAGCCGTCGGGCAGCGCCTTGACAAGGGTCCCGTCCGCGTACGGCACAGTCGCCGCCTGCCCCTGCCCGGCATCCACGCTCTCACGGCCCCAGAAGCCGCCGTTGAGGCAGGCAGTCTCCCAGCCACGCCGGCAGAAACGGCAGACGCCGTCGCTGAACCGGAACGGCACGATGACCCAGTCCCCCGGTTTCACGCTTCTGACGGCGGATCCGACCTCGCGCACCGTTCCGACGAACTCGTGCCCGATACGGGTCGGCGCCTTGGCGCCCTGCCCGCGGTAGGTCCACAGATCGGACCCGCAGACCGCGGCGTATTCGATGTCGACGATGGCATCGGTGGACGCTGCGATGACGGGGTCGGGGACCTCATCGAGAGAGATGCCCCTCATGCCGTGATAGACGGCTGCCTTCATGATGATTCCTCTCCATCCGGCGAGGGACCCGCCCCATCGAGGACGACGTCCCGGTTCACCAGATAACGCGGTCGCCTGCCCTCGACGAGCAGGTCGACCATCCCGCGCAGCGCCATACGCTTGGCCTGATAATAGGACTCCTCGGACAGGAACGCGGCATGCGGATTGATGACCACGTTCTCCAGATTCCTCAGCTCCGTGTGCTCGGTGATCTCGTCCTCGATGACGTCGACGGCGGCACCGGCTATCGTCCCGTTCTTCAGCGCTCCGACAAGCGCCTTCTCGTCGACGATCGCACCGCGGGCGGTGTTGACGAGGAGTGCGGTCGACTTCATCAGCGACAGCTCCCGGGCGGAAATCAGATGCCGGGTCTCCGGCATGAGAGGCGCGTGAAGCGACACGACGTCGCTAACGCGAAGCAGATCGTCAAGGCTCCCCGCCTTCTCCACTCCGAAGGATGCGAGATACTCGGCGGATTTCGTCGGCGCATAGGCGATGACGCGAACATCCATGGCCCTGAGGATGGGGGCCATCAGCCGTGGAATCCCGCCAAAGAACACCAACCCGACCGTCATGCCCTGAATCCTGCGCGGGGTCGGACCCTCCATCGGATCCCAGGATCCCCGTCGGACGCTGCGGTCGTAGGAGGTGATCCGTCTGATGACGTCGATGATCATGCCCACGGCGGTGACGGCGACCTCCTTCTGGCAGAAGCCCGGTGAGTTGGTCACGGCGATGTCATGGCGAGTGGCGGCAGGCTTGTCGACCATGTCGGTGCCAATGGACTGCAGACCGACGACGCGCAGCGAGGGAAGCCTGTCCATCAGGGCGTCGGTAATCGTGAAGTACTCGACCACGGCGCCCTGGGAGCCTGAGACGGACCGAACGAAATCCTCGTCATCCATATGCTCCGAACGCACCTCGTTCAGCCGGACGCGTCCGGACATCCCCCACTCGTCAAGCAGCCGACGCTC
>CALEGL010000080.1 GCA_937876495.1 uncultured Bifidobacterium sp. | reverse complement strand
TCGGCATCCGCACCGATGACGGCGTCGAGGTGCTCGTGCACGTCGGCATCGACACGGTGAAGATGAACGGCGACGGATTCACCGTCGCCGTGAAGAAGGGCGACCGTGTGGCGGTCGGGGATGCGCTGGCGACCGTCGACTTTGATAAGGTCAAGGCGGCGGGATACAGCACCACCACGCTGATGACGGTGCTCAACACCGCATCGCTCGGCGGGGTGACCCCACGGACGGGCGCCGACGTGAAGGCCGGCGATCCGGTTCTCGACGTCACCCGCTGACGCGCGGACGGAGGTCGGGGGAGAGGGCGTCGTGGAGATTCTTCGCGTGTTCAACAACAACGTCGTCCTGGCGAACGACCACGGCCGGGAGGTCATCCTCACCGGCCGTGGGCTCGGATTCCACGCCAGGCCCGGCCAGAAGGTCGACGACGCGAAGGTCGTCCGCACGTTCCTTCCCACCGACGGGAGGGACCCCGACCATATCGCCGAGCACATCGCCGGCGTCCCGCCCGAGGTCATCCGTCTGGTGACGGATGCGATGACCCGGGTGGGACTCGGCCGTCAGGCCGAGGAATCGCCCACTCTTGTGGTGGCGCTCGCGGACCACGTCTCAGGCACCCTGCGTCGCCTCGGCGAGGGGACGAGCGTCGAGTATCCGCTCGAGGCCGAGGTCAGGGCTTTGTACTCCGAGGAGTACGACCAGGCGCGCAGGCTCGTGGACGAGCTCAATCGAAGCCTCAAAGGGGTGCTGCCCGACGCCGAGGCCGTGGCCTTCGCCCTGCATCTGGTCAACGCCGGGTTCTCGACCGGCGACCTGTCATACACGTACACGATGACGGGCATCATCCAGCAGATGCTCACCGTCATCGAGCGCACCTATCTGGTCACCCTCGACCAGCGAAGCGTCAGCGTGGCGCGGTTCATCACGCATCTGCGGTATCTGTTCGTCCGCATCCACCAGGGACGTCAGCTCGACCATGAGCCGGAGCCGATCATCGACTCCATCCGGCAGTCCTATCCCGACGAGATGCGCTGCGCCACGAAGATAGCCTCCGTCGTGGAGCTCAGGCTCGGCGCGGGGCTCACCCAGGACGAGGTCGGCTATCTCGCCCTGCATATCGCCCGCGTCGTCTCGGACGTCGCGAGGCCCTAGGACGGTCCGCCGATCAGCCCTTCCGGGGCTTTTCCCTGGATTCGGGAACCCTCACGCATAGCGCCCGGCGTTCGACGCTGAAGCCGATGCATCGCGTCTCTCCCAGCATGTCGCCGTCCACCTGGGCCAGCGCCGGCTTCTCCAGGACGATTCTCGCCGAGACGCCCTGCACTTGTTCGATGGTCGAGTTCGTCGACAGCGGACTCTGCTGCGCCTTTCCGGTGATCGTCTGGTGGACGACGTCCCCGAACAGACTGGCCCACCCGATGAGGCCTCCGGAGGTGTCGATGACCTCGAAGTCCAGAAGTCCGTCGTCGAACGAGGCCTCGGGCATCAGCGAGAAGACGGGGATCTGCCCGCAGTTTCCCGCCATGAAGGTGCGGAAGGTGAGGTCCTCGCGGGTGTGCTCCTGGCCCTTGGCGTCCGTAATGGTGACCGATCCGTGGTACTTGGGGGCGAACAGGTTCTTCACGCCACCGATGAAGTAGGCCAGCCAGCTGATGTTCTTCTTGAGATTGGGGTCGGTGTCGTCGATCATGAGGGCGTCGAAGCCGATGCCGGCGACGATGAGGAACGCGTGCGGATGCGGGTCGTCCGAGTCGAGAAGCGCCATGCGCCCCACGTCGACCATGCGCGAGCCATGCGAGGTGGCCACCGTCAGCGCCGCGTCGATGTCATCCAGCGGGATGCCCAGGTTGCGCGCCAGCAGGTTGCCGGTGCCTCT
>CALEGL010000079.1 GCA_937876495.1 uncultured Bifidobacterium sp. | reverse complement strand
ACGGCGACGTGACCGAGTTCGGCTTCAAAAGCGAGATGAACCAGAACTTCAAGGGCAAGATCGCGAATCTCAAGGGGCTGAGCAGCAGGCTCATCGACTCCGACTCCGCGAACGTGTTCGTGACGAACTGGGACACCGAGCGCAGCGAGGGCTCCCTCACCTACAAGGACGGGGCCCGCTACCAGCTGGCCAACGCCTTCATGCTCTCCTACGGGTATGGCACGCCGCGTCTGCTCTCCGACTACAAGTTCAGCGCCAGCGATGACGGCGCCCCCGGAGCAACGGCGACCTCGGTGCCGGACGTCGACATGGACACCGCCTGCTCGACGAACACCGGCGACTGGAACTGCGAACAGCGCTGGACCTCCACCAGAGGCCTCATCGCCTTCCACAACTACGTCGGGGACGCCGCGCTTACGGACTGGCAGGACGACGGCGACAACAACATCGCCTATTCCCGCGGCGACAAGGGCTTCGTCGCCATCAACAACGACACCTCCGCCAAGGACGTGAGCTACACGACGTCGCTCCCCGACGGCGAGTACTGCAACGTCTATTCGGTGCTCGACTGCTCGCAGACCGTCACGGTCTCCGGCGGCACGGTGACCACGACCATCCCGGCGCGCTCGGCCATCGCCCTGTACGCGGGCGCCACCAAGACCTCGCACCCGACCGGCTCGACGTCGGCGACCGATCCCTCCGATCCGACGCTGAGCGACGACGACAACACCGTCAAGCCCGACGACACCACCCTCACCGTGTACTACAAGCCCACCTCGTCGTGGAGCACCGTGTACATGCACTACGGCATCGGCGACACCTGGACCACCGCGCCCGGCGTGAAGATGAACGGACCGGACTCCTCCGGCTACTACTCGCTCACCATCGACACCGGGGGCAAGGCGGTCCAGATATGCTTCAACGATGGTTCGGGGGATTGGGACAGCAACAACGGCAGCAACTACCAGGCGCCGGCCGGCATCGTCCAGGTCGGCGTGACCAACGGGTCGCTGACGTATGGCAATCCCGAGAACCTCACCGGGCAGACCAGAGTCGTCGTCCATTACAAGGCGCCCTCGGACGACCCCGGACGCGGGGTCTACGTGTGGGGGTCCAACAGCCAGACCGGCGACAGCCTCTCCGGCGAGCATCACGACTTCACCGGAACCGACTGCTGGGGGAAGGTGTACGAGCAGACCTTCGACGGCGTCTATGACAAGATCGGCCTGATCATCACCACCTCCGGATGGGACAAGTACGGCGGCGACCGCAACGTCACCGTCGGCTCCGACGGCACCGTGCAGGTGTGGATCGACGGCACGTCCTCCGACGGGGACTCCACGACCCTGACCGAGGCGCCCAGCAGCTATGACTGCAAGGCCACCGACGTGACCGTGAAGGTCCACTACTACCGCTCCGACGGCCTGTACTTCAACGCCTCGGACACCTCCACCACCGATCCGCAATGGGATCTGTGGACCTGGTCGTCCAGCGTGAACGGCTTCTCCGCCAGCTTCACCTCGCATGACGACTGGGGCGCCGTGGCGTCCTACGACCTCACGGATAGCACGGAGGTGCAGAACATCGGTCTGCTCCGTCGCTACGGCAAGGACGAGTGGAAGAGCAAGGACCCGGATGACGCGAACCACTTCGTGCCCTCCGACGCCATCGTCCCCGACTCGAACGGCAAGGCGACGGCGGAGGTGTGGCTCGTCCAGGGCGACACCACGGTGTACTCGGCCCGCCCGGCGGTCGGGGCCTCGGTGAAGTCCGCCGAGATCTCCGGATTCACCGAGCTCACCGCCAAGCTCTCCAAGTCCTCCACGGCCGACGCCCTGGACGGCAAGGTCAGCGTGACGGACGCCGACGGCAAGGCCGTGGACGTCAAGTCCATCGCCGTCTCGGGTACAGCTCTCACCATCACCACCGCCGATGAGCTCTCCGTCACCGGGAAGTACACGGTGACGGTCAAGGGCTTCGGAACCGCCGACGCGGTGGCGGGCTCCGTGGTCCGCACGGACGCCTTCGACGACAGATACGCCTACGACGGCGACGACCTCGGCGCGACCTGGACCGAGAAGTCCACCACGCTCAAGGTCTGGGCCCCGACCGCGACCGGCGTCGAGCTGGTCGTCTACAAGTCCGACCGCAGCGCGGACGCCGACGTGGACTACACCTCGCCGATGACCCGCGGCGACAAGGGCGTGTGGTCGGTGACGCTGGACGGCAAGCAGGGCGAATTCGCCTACACCTACCGCCTCACCTTCGCCGACGGCACGACGAACGACTCCGCCGACCCGTACGCCACGGCCTCCGTGGTCAACGGCCAGCGCTCGGTCGTCCTGCCGACGTCCCAGACGACGGTGGCGGGGTCGACGACCCGCATGGCCTCCTTCGGAAGCACCACGGACGCGTCCATCGCCGAGATGAACATCCGCGACTTCTCCATCGCCAAGAACTCCGGGATATCCGCCTCCAAGAAGGGCAAGTACCTCGGTGTCGTCGAATCCGGCACGACGACGACGAAGGGGGCCACCTCGGGCCTTGACTATCTCAAGGGCCTCGGGGTCTCCCACGTCCAGATCATGCCCATGTTCGACTACGGCAGCACGGACGAGGCGAGCGACACCTCCTACGACGCGAAGAAGTCCGACGGCTCGTACCAGCAGAACTGGGGCTACGATCCGGTGAACTACAACGTGCCCGAAGGCTCGTACTCCTCCGACGCGACGAACCCGTCCACGAGGATCGTCGAGGCCAAGGAGATGGTGCAGGGGCTTCACAAGAGCAACCTGCGGGTCATCATGGACGTGGTGTACAACCACGTCTACGACGCCACCTCGAGCTCCTTCAACAAGACGGTGCCGGGATACTACTTCCGGTACGACTCGAACGGCAACCTCACCAACGACTCCGGCTGCGGCAACGACACCGCCTCCGAGAGGGCGATGATGCGCAGGTACATCGTCCACTCGGTGACGTACTGGGCGAAGAACTACAACATCGACGGATTCCGCTTCGACCTCATGGGCCTGATCGACACCCAGACGATGAAGGAGGTCCGGGCCGCGCTCGACAAGATCGACCCGTCCATCATCGTCCTCGGTGAAGGCTGGGACATGAACTCCACGATGGACAAGAGCGAGATGTCCACCCAGCCCAACGCCTACAAGCTGGCGTCCCAGTCCGTGTCGTCCGTGAGCACGTCCTCGGCCGGCACGACCTCCACGAGCGCCACCGGCCTGGCCGGCTCGACGGGGCTCGTCAAGGACAACGGCGTCGCCTTCTTCAACGACTCCATCCGCGACGCGGCCAAGGGCTCGGTGTTCTCCGACACCGACACCGGCTTCGTCTCCGGAAAGTCCGGACTCGAGGGGCTCATCGCCAACAACGTGCTCGGATGCCAGAACGCCACGGGAACCGCATCGTCGGCCCTGTGCACGAACGGCACCACGAACGTCAAGTACGCCGATGCGGGGCAGGTCGTCCAGTACGTCGAGGCTCATGACAACATGACGCTCTACGACAAGCTGCGCGCCAGCGTCCCCACCGACAGCGACGCGACGACGGTGAAGCGGGCCGAGCTTGCGGATTCGCTCGTCACCCTCTCGCAGGGCATCCCCTTCATCCAGCTGGGGCAGGAGTTCCTGCGCACCAAGAGCGGAGACGGCAACAGCTACAACTCGGGCGACTCCGTCAACGCCATCGACTGGGATCGCGCGACGACCTACAAGGACTCCGTGGACTACGTCAAGGGGCTTCTCGCCCTGAGGAAGAACACGGCGGCCTTCCGGATGTCAAGCTACGACGACATCGCGAAGAACGCCACGATCCTCAAGGCCGCGGACGGCGTCGTCGCCTACCAGGTGACGGATGACAGCGGAACCTACGTGGTGATCTTCAACTCCACGTCCAGCGCCGTGGACGCCTCCGACGTCGCGACGAAATCACTGCTCAGGTCGCTGACGGCCGATTCGTCGACGTCATCGACGACGACAGTCTCGGATCTCGACAACGGCACCTACCAGGTGCTCGTCAGGGACGGCACGGTGCTTGACGACAACGATCCGTGCACGTCCGGGACCACGACGCCGACGACGGTGAAGGTCGCCGGCGGGGACTACGCCGCCGACGCCCTTTCCGCGACGGTGCTCAAGCTCGAGACGACCTCGGATTCCTCGTCGACGGACACGACGGGGTCCTGCGAGACCACAGGAACCGACACGTCGGACAACGGGTCGGGCTCCACCGGATCGACAACCGGCGGTTCGACGGGTTCGTCGAGCGGCTCGTCCTCGGCCTCCGGGGCCTCGTCGTCCTCCGCGTCCAAGGGCTCCTCGCAGTCCGACGGCGCCCAGGCGGCGTCCAGCACGACGAGCCTGTCCACCACGGGTTCGGCCGTCGCGGGCGTCGTGGCTCTGGTCATGATCCTCTCGCTGCTGGGCGTCGAGGCTCTGGCGGCCCGCAGGGTCTCCGGCGGGAAGGGGGGAAGACATTCCGCCTGACGGAGGTCCAACGTCGATGACGTCCGTCGGATATGACGGGCGCCGACGCGCAGGGGACCGGTCCTGACGCCGATGGCGTCGGGGCCGGTCCCCTGTCCTTGCTCCATACCATCTTCCTGTCCGTTCATCCATCCATGGGACCGCGGACCGTCGGCATGACCGACTGCACCGCTCGACGGCGGGTGCCTGAAACCGCCACATCGCCGGAACCGCTTCGTGGGAGACCCGTCTTCGCCGGATTCGACGAGACGCCGCATGCCTGGGAGGGAATGCGGGGACATAATGAGGGAGGCCCTGAAAAGGGAAGGCGATGAGTGAACGAGGAAGGCCGTGTTCGGCCGGACCCGACTCGATGGGGAGGAACCCTATGATCTTTCGCGCGATACGCCGCATCCTGGCGGCGGCGCTGGCCGTCGGCGCAGCCGTGGCTCTGGCTCTGGCCACCGTCGAGGTCCCGACCGGATACGCCTCCTCGTTCGACCCCGCCGCGTACCGCAGCGACGTCATCGTCACCGCCTTCCAGTGGAACTGGAGGTCGGTGGCGAAGGAATGCACGCAGACCTTCGGCCCCGAGGGGGTGGCCTACGTGCAGGTCTCCCCGCCGCAGGAGAGCATCCTCGGCTCCCAGTGGTGGACCTCCTACCAGGTCGTCAGCTACGGGCTGCACTCCAAGGAGGGCACCGAGGCCGAATTCCGCAGCATGGTGAAGCAGTGCAGGGCGGCAGGCGTGGGCGTCATCGCCGACGCCGTCATCAACCACACCACCGGCGTCGACAACGTCTCCGGACAGGGGACAGGCGGCAGCACCTACACGAACACCGGGGACTTCCCCGCGATCCCCTACACCAAGGCGAACTTCCATGACTGCGACCGGGACATCCTGTCCTACGCGAACGCCACCGAGGTCCAGACCTGCCGGGTGAGCGGCCTTCAGGACCTCGACACCTCCCAGCCCTATGTGCGGCGCACCCTGGCCGCGTACTTCGCCAAGCTCATACGCCTCGGCGTGGCGGGCTTCCGCGTGGACGCGGTCAAGCACATCGCCGCCGACGACGTGCTCGCCATCAAAAGGATCGTCGCGGAGAAGACCGGACGGTCGATCGATGACATCTGGTGGATGCAGGAGGTCATCGGCAACGTCAACGAGGCGGAGGAGATCCAGCCCGACAGGTACCTCCGATCCGGACAGGTCAACGAGTTCCAATACGCCTACCGCCTCAAACGCCTTTTCGACGACTCCCTGATGGGGGGAAGCCTGACGCTTGACGAGATCTCCTCGAATCTCGTGTCCAGCTCCCAGGCCTCGGTGTTCGTCACCAACTGGGACACGGAACGCGACGGGTCGACGCTGACGTACAAGGATGGCGACAAGTACACCC
>CALEGL010000078.1 GCA_937876495.1 uncultured Bifidobacterium sp. | reverse complement strand
CCCATCGACTTGGTGAGGATGTCGCTGATGCCGGCGCACTCCATGACGGCGCGAACCGGGCCTCCGGCGATGACGCCGGTGCCGGGTGCCGCGGGACGCAGAAGCACGGTTCCTGCGGAGTCATGGCCGATCACCGGATGGGTGACCGTGCCCTTGACGCGCGGAACCGTGAACATGTGCTTGCGAGCGTCGAGCTGTCCCTTGGCTATGGCCGCGGGGACCTCTCGGGATTTGCCGTAGCCGACGCCGACGGTGCCGTTGCCGTCACCGACGACGACGAGCGCGGCAAAGCTGAACGTCCGGCCGCCCTTGTGTGTCTTGGAGACCCTGTTGATGGTCACGACGCGGTCGAGAAGCTCGTCTCCGCGGTTCTCGTCACGGCGGCCGCGACGGCCGTCACGACGGCCCTCTCCGCGCCGATCGCCACGACGGCCGCGACGGCCGTCCCCGCGTCCTTCGGACGCGGCGTTCTGGGTGTCCTGTGCCACCGAGGTTTCCTTCTGGTTGTCGTTCTCGCTCACAGCGCCAGACCTCCCTCCCGGGCGCCCTCGGCTACAGCCGCGACGCGTCCGTGGTACTTGTTGCCTCCGCGGTCGAAGACCACGGTGGAGATGCCGGCCTGCTCGGCCTTCTTGGCGATGAGCTCGCCGACCTTGCGTGCCGCCTCGACCTTGGTACCCGTGAAGTCCTTGAAGTCGGAATTCAGGGTGGATTCGCTCACCAGGGTGACCCCCTTGGTGTCATCCACGATCTGAGCCACCATATGCCTGTTGGACTTGGTGACGACCAGACGCGGACGCTCCTCGGTGCCGCTGATGCGCTTGCGCAGGCGGGCGTGCCGGCGAAGCCGGGCGACCTTGGTTCCCTTGCCGAAAATCTTGACGCTCATATCACTTACCAGCCTTTCCGGCCTTGCGCAGGATCTTCTCGTCCGTGTACTTGATGCCCTTGCCCTTGTAGGGTTCCGGCTCACGCAGGGAACGGATGTTGGCGGCCGCCTGTCCGACGACCTGCTTGTCCGTGCCCTTGACGACCACCTGGGTCGCGCTCGGAAGCTCGAATTCGACGCCTTCCGGAGGGTCGACCGTGATGGTGTGCGAGTACCCGAGCGAGAACTCGATGCTCTTGCCCTTGAGCTGGGCGCGATAGCCGGTGCCTACGATCTCGAGCGTCTTGGAATAGCCCTCGTGGACGCCCTTGACCATGCCGGCGATGATGGAGCGGCTCAGGCCATGACGCGCGCGAGTGGGACGAAGATCGTCCTTCGCGGTGAGCACGACCTGGCCGTCCTCGACCTTGCCCGTCACTCCCTCGGGGATGACGTAGCTGTCGGAGCCCTTGGGCCCCTTGACGCTGAAGTTCTGCCCATCGATGGTGACATCCACCCCTTCCGGGATGGCGACGGGAAGCTTGCCGATATGCGATGCCATGTCAGTCTCCCCCTTTCACCACACGTAGGCGACGATCTCGCCGCCGATGCCCCTGTCGAGGCATTCCTTTTGGGTCAGCAGTCCCGAGCTCGTCGAGATGATGGCGATGCCCAGGCCTCCCAGCGGCATGGGAAGCGCGTCGGACTTCGCATAGCGGCGGAGTCCGGGCTTGGAGATGCGCTTGATGCCCTGGATGGACCGCTCGCCGTTGGCGCCGTACTTGAGCGTGACCTCGAGGGTCTTGCCCACCTTGGCGTCCTTGGCCGCGAAGTCCCTGATGTAGCCCTCGCGCTTGAGGATCTCGGCGATGTTGGCCTTGAACTTCGAATACGGCATGTCCACTGTCTCGTGTTTCGCCGCGCTCGCGTTGCGCAGACGTGTAAGCATGTCTGCAATCGGATCTGTCATTGTCATGTGGGCTAACGCCCTTTCTCGCCGTGGTTTCCGCCGGAGGACGGGGACTCGTCCCCGCCCGTCCGCGGACCTTCAGCGTCGATGTTTACCAACTGGACTTCGTGACTCCGGGCAGCTCACCGCGGTGTGCCTTCTCGCGAAGGCAGATGCGGCACAGGCCGAACTTGCGGTAGACGGAATGGGGACGACCGCAAACCTGGCAGCGCGTGTAGGCACGCGACTTGAACTTCGGCTTGGCAGCCGCCTTGTTCTTCAGAGCGGTTTTTGCCATATCAGTTCTTCTCCTTGAAGGGGAAGCCAAGATGACGCAGCAGCACCTGCGCCTCCTTGTCGTCCCGGGTGCTGGTCACCACGGTGATGTCCATGCCCCTCTGATGGTCGATCGAGTCCGGCTCGATCTCGTGGAACATGGACTGCTCGGTCAGACCGAAGTTGTAGTTGCCCTGGCCGTCGAACTGGTTGCCGTTGATTCCGCGGAAGTCGCGGATGCGCGGAAGCGCCAGAGTCAGCAGACGATCGAGGAACTCCCACATGCGGTCGCCGCGAAGCGTCACATAAGCTCCGATTGCCTGACCCTCACGCAAATGGAACTGAGCGACGGACTTCTTGGCCTTGGTGACCTTCGGCTTCTGACCGGTGATGAGAGTGAGGTCGCGTATGGCCCCCTCGATGAGCTTGGAGTCGCGGGCCGCGGCCCCGACGCCCATGGAGACGACGACCTTCTGGATGCGCGCCACCTGCATCGGGTTGGAGTAATGGAACTCCTTCTCGAGCTCGGAAACTATACGGTCGCGGTAATCCTGCTTGAGGCGGGGGACGGCCGGCGCCTCGACTGTGGTATCGGTCATGCCAGCTCCTTTCCGGACTTCTTGGCGACGCGCACGCGCACGGTCTTCACCTTGCCGTCACGGGCCTCCTGCTTGACGACCACGCCGACGCGGGTCGGCTTCTTGGTCTCGGGATCGATGAGCATGACGTTGGAGCGGTGAATCGGCGCCTCGGTCGGCACGATGCCGGCCTCACGGCCCTGCTGGGTCGCCTTGAGATGACGCTTGACGATCTGGACGCCCTCGACGATGAGCCGGTCATCGGGAAGAACCCGCGTGACCTTGCCCTCCTTGCCGCGATCCTTGCCACGGATGACGCGGACGAGGTCGCCGCTTTTGATCTTCGCCACCATTCAGATCACCTCCGGCGCGAGAGACACGATCTTCATGAAGCGCCTGTCACGCAGTTCGCGTCCGACGGGCCCGAAGATACGCGTGCCCTTGGGCTCGCGTCCTGAACCGAGGATGACCGCGGCGTTCTCGTCGAACTTGATGTAGGAGCCGTCCTGGCGACGATGCTCCTTGACGGTACGGACGACGACGGCCTTGACCACGTCGCCCTTCTTGACGGACCCACCGGGGATCGCGTCCTTGACGGAGGCGACGATCACGTCGCCGATGCCGGCATAGCGTCGCTTCGACCCGCCGAGCACGCGGATGGCAAGAATCTCCTTGGCACCCGTGTTGTCGGCGACGTGAAGCCGCGTTTCCTGCTGAATCATTGATTCTCCTTAGCCGAGCCGGTTCTCCCCGCCCACCACGACGGTGGGACGCGGAGCCTTGCCGAACCTGTTACTTGGCGCGCTCGATGATGCGCTCGAGACGCCAACGCTTGGTCTTGCTCAGAGGCCTGGTCTCCATGATGCTGACGAGATCGCCGACGTGGGCGTCGTTGTGCTCGTCATGGACCTTGACCTTCTTGGTGGTGCGAACGACCTTCCCATAGAGAGGATGGGTCGAACGCTGCTCGAGCTCGACGGTGACCGTCTTGTCCATCGCTTCGGACACGACGTAGCCCCGACGGGCCTTGCGGAAGTTGCGCTCCTGCTGATCTGCCATGATCACTTCTCCTTGGCCGTGGTATCGGCCGCCGCAGGCTCCTGGCTGATCCCGAGCTCACGCTCGCGGAGAACCGTGTACATGCGGGCTATGTCGCGACGAACCGCCTTGAGACGGGCCGAATTCTCGAGCTGGCCGGTGGCTGCCTGGAATCGGAGGTTGAAAAGCTCCTCCTTGGACTTGGAAATCGCGTCCTCGATCTCCTTACCGGTCTTCTCGTTGAGGTTGCTGATGCTGTATTCCGCAGTTCCTGCCGACATCAGATGTCACCGCCCTCTCGCGCTATGATCCTGCACTTCATGGGGAGCTTGTCGATGGCGCGTCTCAGAGCCTCATGCGCGATGTCGTCGGTGACGCCGCCGATCTCGAACATGACGCGTCCGGGGTGGACGTTGGCTACCCAGAACTCGGGGACGCCCTTTCCGGAACCCATTCGGGAGCCCAAGGCGTGCTTGGTCAGCGGACGGTCGGGGAAGATGGTGATCCACACGCGGCCGCCGCGCTTGATGTACCGGGTCATGGCGATACGGGCCGCCTCGATCTGCCGGTTGGTGACGTAGGCGGGGGCCAGAGCCTGGATGCCGTAGTCACCGAACGCGATCTCGTTGCCGCCCTTGGACATGCCACGGCGCGCTGGACGCTGCTGCTTGCGGTACTTCGTCCTCTTGGGGATAAGCATTGCTCACTCCTTCGTTTCCGTCGCAGCGGGGGTCTCGGCCGGAGCCGCCGCCGGCTCCGCGGCCTTCGCCTGCGACTCGGGACGCTGGCCACGGCGCGGCCTGCGGTCCCCGCGACGCCCCGGGCCACAGGCGCCCTCCCTGGCTCGCTGCTCCCCGACACCCCGCCCGGCCATGCCGCCGCTTTCGTCC
>CALEGL010000077.1 GCA_937876495.1 uncultured Bifidobacterium sp. | reverse complement strand
CGGCACGTCGCCGGGGTCGGGGCGGGGTGCCAGCGCGTGGGCGACGGCGGGAACCCCCGCCGGCGGGCGGGCCCCCACCTGCGCCCGCGCGCCCCCGGCGGATTCGCCCCCGCCGCCCGGCTGGGCGGCAAGCCGATGGGGTACAGCGGCTACGCCGACGCCGCGGCCGCCTGGCGGGCCGTGTGGGACTTCGCCCCGGCGATCGCCGTCGCCGTCGTCAAGCACAACAACCCCTGCGGCCTCGCCATCGGATCCACGGTCGCCGAGGCCCATCGCAAGGCCCATGCCTGCGACCCGCTCAGCGCCTACGGCGGCGTCATCGCGGCCAACACGACCGTGAGCATGGAGATGGCCGAGGGCATCCACCACATCTTCACCGAGGTCATCGTCGCCCCCGACTTCGAGCCCGGCGTCGTCGACTTCCTGCGCCAGCACAAGAAGAACCTGCGCATCCTCAAGGTCCAGGAGCCGCCGAAGTCGCGCACCCAGCTGCGGTACATCGACGGAGGCCTTCTCGTGCAGTCCACGGATCTCATCGACGCACCCGGAGACGAACCCGACGCCTGGAGGCTCGTCTCCGGAGACCCCGCCGACGAGGCCACCCTGAGCGACCTGCGCTTCGCCTGGCATGCTGTGCGCTGCGTGAAGTCGAACGCCGTGCTGCTCGCGCATGACGAGGCCACGGTGGGCATCGGCATGGGTCAGGTCAACCGCGTCGACTCCTGCCACCTGGCGGTGACGAGGGCGAACACCCTGGCCGATGGGGCGGACCGGGCCACCGGCTCCGTCGCCGCATCCGACGCCTTCTTCCCCTTCCCCGACGGACCGCAGATCCTCATCGACGCCGGCGTGAAGGCCATCGTCCAGCCCGGCGGCTCCATCCGCGACGGCGAGGTCATCGAAGCCGCGAAGAAGGCCGGCGTGACCATGTACCTGACCGGGACCCGGCACTTCTTCCACTGAACGGAAGCCATACCGAACCGATTGGAATCATCGCGGCGGCGCCGGCAGGGTATCGTGGGTGGGGATCATCCACGATGCATGCGCCGGATGCGAGCCCGACCGCCCGCATGACGAGGACGTGAGGAGGACGGATGCCGAAGCACCCCTTCGTGTCGGAGAGCCATGAGGGGCGCCCGGCCTTCGAATGGGCCGTCGCCCTGGTGACGCTCCTCTCCGTCCTCCTCGCCGTCCTCGGATATGCGATGGAGGCCACGGCTCTGCTCGCCGTGACCTCCATCGTTTGCGGGGTCCTGCGTCCCGCCATGCGCGACCGCAGCCCCTGGAAGGTGCGCTCAGTGGGATTCGACGCCGCTATCGGCATCCTCTTCGGACTCGGTCTCCTGCTCGTCTTCCTGAGCATCCAAATCGTCCCCTGAGACCTCCGATGCGTCGTCGTCCGGCTCATCATCCTCCGTCTGCTCAAGGACGGGGGAGGTCGCGCGACCCATGAACATCTGGGCCATGATGATGACGAGGGCCACGACGGCGGCCGCCAGAATCGGGCAGATCCAGAACACCCAGAGCTGCTGAAGCGGCTGCTGCGACAGCCCCTGGTTCTGTGCGAACACCGCGATTCCCGTCGACCTGGCGGGGTTGAGGCCCGCGCCCGTCAGCGGATAAGCGACGGCCGCGCCAAGCCCGTAGGCTATGCCCATGATTGCTCCGTGGCTTTCGGTCGGGCTGCCATCCTGCCTCAGGGTGCGCATGGCGGCCGCCACGACGACGATCGATCCGATGACCTCGACGAGTACGGCGAGACCGATGCTGAAGCTGATGTTCACGCTGCTGAGTGTGGAGTATGACACGGAGCCGTCATCGAAGCCGTTGACGACGGGGGTCAGCCAGACGGAGGCCTTGACGGAGGAGGACGTCGGCAGCAGCAGGCGCAGCAGTGCTCCGGCCCCCAGCGAACCCAGCAGCTGCGCCAGGATGTAGACGACCCCGTCCAGAGGAGCCGTGCGTCCGGTGAGCATGGCGGCCACGGTGACGGCGGGGTTGTAGTGTCCGCCGGACACCCATCCCATCACCGTGGTGACGGCCGCGTACGCCAGTCCCGTGGCCACGGCGATGAAGGCCATGTTCACCCCGTACATCGCGGTTCCATAGGAGCTGACCATGTAGATGGCCAGGAAGACGAACAGGCTTCCGACGAGCTCGGCGGCCGCCCGAAGCGCCAGAGGCGTCGATACGGACGAAGCGTCGAGGACTGTGCGATTGCTCATATGCTGATCCTTAGTGTGATGGGGGAGCCCCGAAACGCCTGTCAGTGTATCAGCACGACCTGTCCCGCTCCCGAGGAACCGCCATCGGTCTCCGGGCTGCACCACCGCTCCGTCCCGCCGCCACGGAATCATGGGGAACGCCTTGGGATATCATGGACGGGCCATGCGCGCCCGGTCTCCACGACCGAATGAATGTACGGCGGCAGAGCATACGAGACGGCCACGTTGGGAGAACGATGCCACAACCCTATGAAGAACAGTCACCGAACGACGAAGCCACACGCACGCATGACCGCCCTGGGACGGATGACGGGGAGGGTGTCCGCCTCCAGAAGATCCTCGCGCAGGCGGGCTTCGGCTCACGACGGGCCTGCGAACGCATGATCCTCGACGGCCGGGTCGAGGTCGACGGCGAACTCGTCACCCAGCTGGGCGCACGGGCCGACCCCGAACGCCAGCGGATACGGGTCGACGGCTCGCGCGTCAGACTCAATCCGAACCACGTCACGCTTGCCCTCAACAAGCCCCGTCGGGTGCTCAGCACGATGGACGACCCCAAAGGCCGCTACACGCTGCGCGACATCGTCGGCGACCGCTACGAGCGCATCTTCCACATGGGCCGGCTCGACTACGACTCCGAGGGTCTCATCCTCATGACGAACGACGGCGAGCTCAGCCAGCACGTCATGCATCCGCGCTACGAGGTCGAGAAGACCTATGTGGCGACGCTGGAGGGGCGCATCCCGGGCACCGTCTGCCGGCGTCTGGTCACCCAGGGCGTCCGTCTCGACGACGGCCCCATCAGCTTCGACCGCTGCGCCATCATCGATTCCAGTCGCGAGACGACGATCGTCAAGGTCGTGCTGCATTCGGGACGCAACCGGATCGTCCGCCGCGTGTTCGCCTCGGTGGGCTTCCCCGTGCGCCGGCTGGTGCGCACCCAGATCGGCCCCATCCGTCTCGGGGATCTCAAGCCGGGCTCCTATCGCGTGCTGTCCGCCACGGAGGTCCGGTCGCTGTCCAAGGAGGTGGGTCTGTGATCCGCGTCGCCATAGACGGCCCCGCAGGGGTCGGCAAGTCCTCGACGTCGAAGGCCCTCGCACGGCATTTCGGCTTCGCCTACCTGGACACAGGGGCGATGTACCGCGCCTGCGCCTGGTGGTGCCTGCATCGGGGGATCGATCTCGACGCCGACCCCATCGACCGCGAGGCCGTCACGGAGGCCGTCGGGGAGTTCTTCACCGGAGGACACGCCGACTTCGGCGTCGACCCCGATGCCCCCTCCGTCCGCGCCGACGGGGAGGACATCGCGGAGGCCGTCCGTTCGACGGAGGTCTCCTCGCATGTCTCGAAGGTGTCGGGGATCATCCCCGTCAGGCACGTCCTCATCGCCGCCCAGCGGGCCATCATCGAGGGGGAGCGGAACGAGGGCTCCTTCTCCGGAGGCAGGGGGATCGTCGTCGAGGGACGCGACATCACCACCGTGGTGGCCCCGGACGCCGAGGTCCGCGTGCTGCTCACGGCACGCGAGGAGGTTCGTCAGGCCCGGCGCAGCGGACAGGCGGTCGCCGGCGTCGGCAGTGACGACGTGGCGGCTCGGGACCGCGCCGACTCCGCCGTCACGAGCTTCCTGTCCGCGGCCAACGGAGTGACGACGCTGGACAACTCCGACCTCAGCTTCGAGCAGACCCTCGATGCGCTCATCCGGCTCGTGGATGACGCGATCGAGGAGCAGAACCGACGGCTGTATGCCGCGAATCTCGAAGGCTACGACCTCGACGAGGACGACCGACGCCTTCTCGAAGGTTCCGACGCAGCCGGAAACGAAGACACGCAGGCCGGTCCCGTCTCCGTCGGCGTGCTCGCCGTCGTGGGACGACCCAATGTAGGCAAGTCCACCCTCGTGAACCGCATCCTGGGCCGCCGCGCCGCGGTCGTGGAGGACACCCCCGGCGTCACCCGCGACCGCGTCGCCTATGACGCGGAATGGGCGGGAACGGCCTTCCGCCTCATTGACACCGGAGGGTGGGAGACCGACGTCGAAGGACTCGACTCCGCAGTGGCCGCGCAGGCCGAGGCGGCAATCTCTATGGCGGACGCCGTGGTATTCGTCGTGGACGGACAGGTGGGTATGACGGCCACGGACGAGCGAATCGTAAGACTGCTGCGCTCGTCGGGACGTCCCGTCATCGTTGCCGTGAACAAGATTGACGGGCAGAACGCCGAATACCTGTCCGCCGAATTCTGGAAGCTCGGTCTCGGACAGCCCTACGGCATCTCCGCCCTGCATGGCCGGGGGATAGGCGATCTTCTCGACGCCGCCGTGGATGCCCTGAAGAAGACGAAGCGGCGGTCAGGGACGGCGACTCCCGCCGGTCTGCGTCGCGTCGCCTTGGTGGGGCGCCCCAACGTGGGGAAGTCCTCGCTGCTCAACCAGCTCGCGCATGCCGAAAGGTCGGTGGTCGACCCCACGGCCGGGACGACGCGAGACCCAGTCGACGAGGTCATCGGCATCGACGGCGACGACTGGCTGTTCATCGACACCGCGGGAATCCGCCGCCGCCAGCACCGTCTCACGGGGGCCGAGTACTACTCGGCGCTCCGCACCCAGGCCGCCATCGAGCGCGCCGAGCTCGCCCTTGTGCTGTTCGATGCCTCGCAGCCCATCTCCGACCAGGATCTCAAGGTCATGAGCCAGGCCGTCGACGCGGGACGCGCCATCGTTCTGGTCTTCAACAAGTGGGATCTGGCGGACGAGTTCGTCCGACAGCGCGTCGAACGCCTGTGGAACACCGAATTCGACAGGGTGACATGGGCCCGGCGCGTGAATCTCTCGGCGAAGACGGGGTGGCACACCAACCGTCTTCCCGATGCCATGCGCGAGGCGCTGGCCTCGTGGGATCGCCGGATTCCGACCGGGCGGCTGAACGCCTTCCTGGGACGTCTGCAGTCGGCGAACCCTCATCCTCTCCGCGGCGGACGACAGCCCCGCATCCTCTTCGCCACGCAGGCCTCCACTCGCCCGCCGCGCTTCGTCATCTTCGCGACCGGATTCCTCGAACACGGATACCGGCGCTTCATCGAACGCTCGCTGCGAGAGGAGTTCGGCTTCGAAGGCACGCCGATCCAGATCTCGGTGACTGTGCGGGAACGCCGGAAACGCTGAAGGACCATCCGCGGCGTCGAGCGGACCGGACACATGGTGAGGAGATGGCGACGCCGACGAAGGCACGCCGGTTTGAGCGTCCGCACCGCCTGTGGTAGTGTAGCCACTCGGTGCCGCAGGCACCGTTCGGGTCGTAGCGCAGCTTGGTAGCGCACTTGACTGGGGGTCAAGGGGTCGCGGGTTCAAATCCCGCCGACCCGACGAAAGGGCGACGGAGGCATCCGTCGCCTTCGTCGTCTCGATGGCCCTCGCCGATGACGGTACCGGGGTCATCGGAAGCAGGGGAGCGGAGTCGGCTGCTGCGTGCGTGCCGAATCGACATCAGCGAGCGCAAAGGAGTCCATGGTGACCGACCCGTTCGAAGCAGCTGCCACAAAGATGCGGGGCAGGGGAATGAGCGACATGGCCATCGCGCAGTTCCACCGCCTCTATGACGTCTGGCGATCGGATTCGGCCGGCTCATGGATACGCGAGGACGACGTCGAGCCCGTCGTTGACGTCCCCAGCTTCCATGACGTCTATGGGACCATCGACCACGACAAGGCGGTCTCCGCCTTCTCCCGGACCGCTTTCCTCAAGCTCAACGGGGGGCTTGGCACGTCCATGGGCCTGTCCCGCGCGAAGTCGCTGCTTCCGGTGCGCCGGCACAAGGCCAGGCAGATGCGTTTCCTCGACATCATCCTCGGCCAGGTCGTCACCGCACGCCACCGTCTGAGAGTCCCTCTTCCCCTGACCCTGATGGATTCCTTCCGGACGTCGCGCGACACCATGCGCGTCGTCGACCGCAACCGGCGCTTCGAACAGTCCGACGTCCCCCTGGAGATCATCCAGCATCAGGAGCCCAAGATCGTCGAATCCACCGGTCTTCCCGTCGAGTTCCCCGCCGATCACGACCTCGAATGGTGTCCTCCCGGACATGGTGACCTGTTCTCCACCATCTGGGAATCCGGCCTCCTCGACGTCCTCGAAAGTCGCGGATTCGAATATCTGTTCATCTCCAACTCCGACAATCTCGGGGCGCGTCCGTCGCGTACGCTCGCCCAGCATTTCGAGAACACCGGCGCCCCCATCATGGTGGAGGTCGCCGTGCGCACGGACGCCGACCGCAAGGGCGGGCATCTGGTCCGCGATCGTGGGACGGGCCGTCTGCTCCTCCGGGAGATGTCCCAGGTGCATCCCGACGACCAATCGGCCGCGCAGGACATCTCGCGGCATCCCTATTTCAACACCAACAGCATCTGGATGCGCATCGACGCCCTCAGGGACATGCTCGCCCGGTATGACGGAGTGCTGCCTCTGCCGGTCATCGTCAACCGCAAGACGGTGGATCCCACCGACCCGGACTCCGAGAAGGTCATCCAGCTGGAGACAGCCATGGGGGCGGCCGTATCCCTGTTCGAGGGCGCCATCTGCGTGCAGGTGGACCGCATGCGCTTCCTGCCGGTGAAGACGACGGACGACCTGTTCATCATGCGATCCGACCGCTTCCATCTCACCGACTCCTTCGAGATGGAGGACGGCGACTACCACTTCCCCTCGGTGAACCTGGACCGGCGCTACTACCGCAACATCGAGGACTTCGATGAGCGCTTCCCCTACTCCATCCCCTCGCTTGCCGCGGCGAAATCCGTCACCATCGAAGGCGACTGGACCTTCGGACGCAACGTCATCATGTACGGCGACGCGCGTCTCGAGGATCAGGGCCACCCCAGCTACGTCCCGGACGGGCAGTTCGTGGGGCCGCAGGGCATAGAACCCGACAACTGGGCCTGAACGCGACCGATTCCGCCATTCGGGATATGGCCGCATCACGCCATGCCTCTCCATGGCAGGCGCGACCATCATCGCCGCAATCGAAAGCCGTCGCGGGGCCGATTCCTCCCGCGCTTCGGGCCATGCACCCACCCCGGTCAATTCCGTCAACGTGGGAAAGCCGCTGACTCATTGTGGTGAAAACGCCGACATCCGCGTGCGAACGCTCTACTATGGAACATGGTGCGTGCGGTGAGACGCACTACGGAGAGAACCATAACGATACGCGAGGACCAATGGCAGAAGGAAGCAGCGGGAGGCGGCGTTTTTCCGACAAATGGGGCAAGCACGAGCTCGATGTGCTCGCGGTTCTGTCGTCGGCGTTCCCGCAATGGCTGACCTCCCGCCAAATCGCGCAGAGGGTGAAGGCATACGCCGACTCCTATGGCGAGCTGGCAGACCAGGCGGCCAAGGCGGCCTTCGCCAAGCAGTTCCAGCGCGACCGCGCCAAGCTCGCCGCCATGGGCATCGCGATCGAATCCCGTCAGCCGGAGTACTCCTCCAAGTCGGAGGGGCAGGACTTCGCCTCCTACCGGCTTCAGCTCGGCGATGAGCCGCGGGTGCGCCTGCGTTTCGAGCAGGAGGATCTTCCGGTGCTCGCCGCCGCCAACTATCTGGCCCGGTCCATGTCGATATCCTCCATGTCCTCCCGCGAACCCGTCGAACAGCATGCCTCGCGCACGACTCCGAGAGTGCCGCAGACGCCGGTGCCCGGTCTCGGGCTGGACTCCATCGCCCCGGGTCTGGGCACGCAGACCATTCCCGACGCCCTGGTCAAGGTCATCGACTCGAGACGCTTCGCCGCCACCGTGGACGTGGACGGAGAGCATCTCAACGTGGCGTACGCGGATTCCGACGATCTCGCGATGTTCGTGCTCGAACATCCGGGGGCCTCGATCATCAGCCCCCATGAGGCCGTGGATGCCTTCCACCGTCGTCTGACGTCCGCCACGCACTTCACCCTGGCCGACTCCTCGCAGGGCGAGGCGGGCGACACGGTGGTCTCCCCGTCCATCAGCCGCCAGGACCATGACGCCGAGGAGCCCGAGATGCCGGATGCGCATCAATCGCACGGAGGGTCCTCATTCCAGACGGGCAGCGAGGTCGATCGGCGTCTGCGCCTCATGCTGTTCCTGTCCGCCCATCTGGGGGAAGAGTTCTCCCTGGCCGAACTCGCCGAGCGCTTCATCGACCCGACGAGGGACGAGGAGGGGATGAAGCGGGCCATCGCCGTCATTCACAAGGACATCAACACGCTGACAACCGTCTCCGACGACGGCGAGATGGCCGGAAGCCAGTTCTTCGACATCGACTGGTCGTTGCTCGATTCCGAAGGAATCGTCTCCGCGACGAATTCGCTGGGCCTGGAACGACTCGCCGGCATCTCCCAGCAGTATCTGAGCATGCTCACCGCCTCGGTGAGCTACCTCGCCCATGCCCCGCTGCTTCCCGACCGCCAGCGCTCCCAGGCGGAGTCCCTGTACATGAGGCTTCGTCAGCACGTCCGGCCCGGTGAGACCCCCTGGCTGAGCCTGACGGGATACGAGCTGGAGCCACGCAGCTTCTCCGTCGTGCGTCAGGCCATCGACACGGACTCCCTGCTCGACATGGAGTACACCGACGGAGCCGGACGCACCAGACGCAAGCTGGTCGCACCCTCGAAGATCTTCGTGGATGAAGGCGTCTACTACGCCGCCGTCTGGACCGATGTGGCGGATGTGGCGCCCGAGGAGCTTCGGGGTCTGGTCTCCAAGGACATGACGATCAACAAAGCCAATGGTCTTCCCCGCGTATGGCAGGTGCTGCGTCTGGCAAGGATCGAACGGGCCAGCCTGGTCACGCCGACGAGCCGCCCGGAGATCCCCGACGTGCCCGTCGGAGAGCTGCGCAGATGGAGCTTCGACAACGGGACCCCGGCGGTGTTCATCACCGACCGCCCCGGGCTGTCCTTCATCTCCACGCTCCCGGGCGCTACCGTCGAACGCTATGGCGCGGGGGAGAAGGTGCATCTCATCGTCTCCTCGGATTCGTGGTTCGTGGCGTTCTGCATCTCCCATGCCCGGCATATCACCGCCGTCGCCCCGGAGACGCTGCGCACGATGATTCTCGCCCGCGCGCGTCGCGAGCTCAGCGTCGGACAGCCCGAGCAGCCCCGCGCCGAAGCCGTCGCGTCCGGTGACGCGGGGCGCTGACATGCCCTGGTGGATATGGCTGGTCCTCGCCGCGGTCATGGCAGCGTCGCTTGCCCTCGGAGTCGTCGTGGCGCTGCGATCCGGATTCCGTGCCCTCCATGCGCTGTCAGCGAATTCCGATGACGTCTCCTCGCGACTGGGAGAGGTGTCCGAACCGGCTGCTGATCGGAAAGAGCGCGGACCGGCGCCCTTCTCCCAGTCCCTACGCCTGACGGCGGCACGGTCCGCAGACGCCCTGG
>CALEGL010000076.1 GCA_937876495.1 uncultured Bifidobacterium sp. | reverse complement strand
GTCTCCCGTGCGTCTCTCGGGTGTCTCCCGGGTGTCTCCCGGTCGGGTTCCGTTCGGGCTCTTTCATGGACCCCTGATTTGCGGGTTATATAATCCGGGTTCAGCTCACCGGACGGTCTAGGAATCCACGAAATCGTGGGGGATTGGCCCATCCGCAGATACGACCTGGGTTCGAAACCCACTGAGGAGAGGCGATGCCACGGACAGTCAGACACCGGAGACGTCGTTTCCGCAACGAGCGAATGTATCGTCGCCGCCGTGCTCTCGTTCTTGGTTCGGCCGCCGTCGTGGTCGTTCTCGTAGTCGCCGTGGTGTTCGGGGCCGTTGGAGGACGATTCAGTGGCTCGGGATTCTCGGGGCGGGATGTCGTTTCATCGTCCGAGGCATCGGCGACCGCCGCTGTCTCCGACGCGGACGTCTCGCGCACGCGGATGCCATCCCCGGAGACCGTGAAGAACATCACATCAAGCCTGTCCGGGTCCTTGGCGTCCATCTTCTCCGGCGCCAGCTATGCGGTGAGCGTCGTGGACATGCCGTCGGGGAAGACCGTCGTCGGCATTAACACGACGAAGCAGTTCACCTCGGCCAGCACGTACAAGCTGTACGTCGCCTACTCCATGATCAGCGCCGTCGAGAAAGGGACGAAGACCTGGGATTCGACGCTGAACGGCATGACCCTCAAGGAGTGCTTCGCGACGATGATCGTCAACTCCGACAACGACTGCCCTGTGGCGTGGCTGGAGGAGAACGGCTTCAGCACGGTGAACAGCCAGGTGCATACGGCCGGGTTCACGCATACGGACATCGAGGACATGAACATGCTCACCACAGCCGCCGACCTCACCGACTATCTGACGCGTCTGTACAAGGGCACCTTCATGGACGCCGATTCGCGGGCCATGCTCATCGGATACATGAAGACCCAGGTGTATCGCTCCGGCATCCCCACGGGAATCGGCTCGAACGGCACCGTCGCGGACAAGGTCGGCTTCCTTGACGGTCTGCTTCATGACGCCTCCATCATCTACACGACGAAGGGGGACTATGTGATGGTCATTCTGACGGATGGCTCCTCATGGGCGTCCATCGCCAAGGCCGCATCCACGATCTACGCGGCGCTGTAGGGCGGATCGGAGAAGGTTCGAACCCGTTTCCTCTTTCCCTCCCGGCACCGTCGCGGCGATATGGTTGCATCCGGCGGCTTCCGGCGTCGGTTCTCGTGTCGGTTCTCGTGTCGGTTCTCGTGCGACCAGGCTGTTTGCCGAAGGGAGAGATGCTCATGACCACCGTCATCCGTGGAGACATAGTCTTCACTCAGAAGCCCGGCTACTTCACCGTCCTCGAGGACGGCTGCGTCGTCGTCGGCGATGACGGGCGCGTGACGGAGGTGACGCGCTCGCTGGACGATCTCACCCTCCACGGCCACTACGTCCTCGGCGAATGCATACCGCCCGCCGGTGGATGGACCACGCCGCCCGTCCCTCCGCACTGGGAGCCGGGGCCGCAGGTCGTCGACCGCCGCGGCTGCCTCGTCATCCCCTCCTTCGTGGACCTGCACGTGCACGCCCCGCAGTATCCGATGTCCGGCCTGGGGCTCGACATGGAGCTGCTGCAGTGGCTGCGCAGCACCACGTTCCCGACCGAGTCGCGCTTCGCCGATGACGAGGTCGCCGAGACGTGGTACCGGCGCTTCGTGCGACGCATGTGGAGGGTGGGGACGCTGCGCTTCAGCGCCTTCGCCACGCTGCACGTAGGGGCGACGCAGCTGTTGATGCGGCTGTGCCAGGAGGCGGGTCTGAGGCCCGTCATCGGCAAGGTGAACATGGACCGCAACGCCCCCGAGGATCTGCGCGAAAGGACCTCCGACAGCCTCGATGGCACGCGGCTCATCGCCGAGACGTCCAGCACCGAGACGCCGGACGTCGGGTACATCGTCACCCCGCGCTTCGTGCCCTCCACAACCCCGAAGCTGATGGAGGGACTCGGGGAGATCGTCCGCCATTTCGAGCTTCCTGTGCAGTCCCATCTCGACGAGAACCGCTCCGAGGTGGAGTGGGTGCGCAGGCTTCACCCCGACATCCCCACCTACGCGGAGGTGTACGACCATTTCGGCCTCATGCCCGAGGGCCGCACCATCATGGCCCACTGCATCTGGCTGACGGACTCCGAGCGCGAGCTGCTGCGCGAGCGCAGGGTGTGGGCGGCGCACTGTCCGCAGTCGAACCTCAACCTCACCAGCGGCCTCATGCCCGTGCGGCGGAACCTCGACGCGGGGCTCAAGGTGTGCATCGCCAGCGACGTGGCCGCCGGGCACGACCCGTCCATGCCGCGGCAGATCGTCGCGGCCATCGAGACGTCCAAGGCCAAGACCTTCGAAGCCGGGCATGAGAAGGATCGGCCGCTGACGCTTTCCGAGGCCTTCTACATGGCGACCAAGCGGCCGGGGGAGTTCTTCGGCGCGATCGGCCGCGGCAGGGTGGGCTCCTTCGAGCCCGGATACGACTTCGATGCGCTTGTCATCCGTGAGGAGGAGGACAATCCTCTGGACATGTCCGTTGAGGGCCGGCTGGCTCGCTTCATCTACGACGGCGACGACCGCGACATCCTCGAGCGCTGGGTGGCCGGCCGGAGGATTCCCGAGCCCTTCGCGCGGTAGGGGGTGCCGCGAATCCCCCTTATTCGTCCCGGGGCTTGCTCCGGTGGCCTGCGCCGGATGAGGGGACTGTCTTTTCTCTGATACTGGTGCAGCTCGATGCCGGTGCGGTTCAGACAAGGGTCGCTCCGATAAGGGTCGCTTTCATGGGCATTGATGTCGTTCTTTGGGCAGATGGAGCGAGTTTTGGGCGACCTTTCCCGGAGACCCGGGCCCTGCTTTATGACAAACGTTGAAATTACGCGGTTTCTTCAGACCGACAATGAGCGGAATGAGGTGTTGACGGCGTCGATCTGCCCAAGGAATGACGGATTCCGGATGGTGCCTTGGCGGGGGTCCGTTTCGGTTCCGAAAGGAGCGCTTTGGGTCGGCGTGGAGCGTGCCGCCACTTTCGGAGCGGCCTGCTTCGTTGGTTGTGGCCATCCGGCGCCGTGATGGAGGGGTGTTGAGCCACTCCCGACCCCTCCAGGACCGGGATTCACATCATTCATCCATGGGGATGGGGATTTGGGGTCCCATCGTTCTAAGCAGGTTTCGCCTGGAAGACTTCACCTCATAAGCGCTTGGACGCAGTGGTCGGCGTTCGTTGGGCAGGTAGCCCGTGAAAGGCCCTCTCTGTCAAGGTCAAGCTTGGCTCAGAACGGCTTCATTTCGCCATTGTGGGAATTCCGACAAGGGCGGTCTCGGAGAAGAGGCGCCCAAAATACAAGCAGACTGCCCAAAGCCCGCATGAAGCCGCCCAACGAGCGGGGATGGAGGGCGATGCCTCAGCCAAGTAACCGTGTTCGTACTGAAGCCGCCCAACGAGCGGGGATGGAGGGCAGCTCGGGAGCAAGGGGGACGGGCAGGGGGCGGCTGCGGACCAATGGCCCATGAGAACCCTGTACTTTGTGGACCGTGTCTCAGTCCTCGGCGCCCACCATGGCGGCGGCCTCGGGAAGGGAGGCGTCGAGGGCGTCGAGGACGCGGTTCGCCATGCCCTCGTCCATGAGCAGTCCGGCCTTGAACTGGAGGGTCTTCAGGTCGAAGTTCGCGCGCATGGCCCACACGCCGTGGCGGTACAGCGCCGCCATGAGGGCCGGGGATCCCTGCGGATGCCCGGTGACGAGTCCCAGGATGACCCCGCGCTGCCGGC
>CALEGL010000075.1 GCA_937876495.1 uncultured Bifidobacterium sp. | reverse complement strand
GACTAGACCCCGGTTCGCCGACCCGACGGTGGCGACGGCCGGGGCGACCGGGTCCACGAACGCGTTCCCTCACGCCGACCGCAGGGCTTCGGGGAGTCGACAGGGCCACCGACGGAACGCATGGGCGACGCCCCTCACGGACGTCCGCACGGTCTTAGCGGCCGCCGAAGGATCCGCCGCCGGAGCCTCCCGACGATCCGCCGAAACCGCCTCCGGAGAAGGATCCGCCACTGGAACCCTTCGGGATGGATGCCGCGGCTATCGTGGACCGCAGCTGCGAGAAGCTGGAATTCAGCTGGGAGCCGATGTCGCCAATGCCTCCGCGGAAGGCGGCTCCCGAATCGGGCACGGAGGACCCCGCCATCCCTCCGGCGAGCGAGGACCCGACGATCCACGGCCGGTACGACCAGTAGACAAGGGATCCGGTGGCGTTGGAGTCGAGCCACTGCGGATCGGACAGCTGCGGATAGGCCTTCGCCAGCTGCCGGATGGCGACGTCGCTGATCCCGAAGGCGGCGGCATAGACGAGATAGCGGTTCCACAGGACGATGTCGGCGACGCCCCGGTCGGAGAAGTCGCTGAAATCGGTGAGATAGCGTTTGAGCCCGACGACCTGGCCGGCCAGACGCTGTCCTTCGTCGTCGGTGAGCACTCGGGCGCGCTTCGTCGACAGCACGAACAGGGCGCCGGCGAGCAGAGGCAGACCCACGACGAGCAGCAGCGCCAGGGACTCCTGATGGCAGGCAAGAGCCAGAGCGATCGCCGCGTCGACGAAGGCCAGCGATCCGAAGACGGATGCCATGACCCCGCCATGACGGGTGACGCCGAGCATGGCGAACTCGTTGGCCGCGGCCGCCATGAAGCGGCTCTGGACCGCGGCGCCGCCGCTCCATCCGGAGAAGGCGGTCTGCAGGGAATCCAGCCCGAACGCCTGTGCGCCCAGTCTCCGTGCGGCCGTCTCGAGCAGCGCCAGGGCCGCGTCCTCCGAGGGGCTCAGATGCAGGGAGCCCCGATCCGTCGAGCACACGGGCAGGATGGCGACGGTGCTTGTCGAGGACATCCGCGAACGCGAGGTCTCGTCGGTATGCAGGGTGGCCGCCACGGAGGCGGCGGAGGACCGGGTCAGGTCCATGCCCTGATACATCGTGGCCGGTCCGGGGTACACGGCTATTGCCCCCTTGGAGACGAGCGACAGCACCGTCGCGCTCATCTGCCTTGACGTCAGGGACGTCCCGTTCGGGCCGTCCTCGACGAGCGACAGCAGCGCCGCGGCGGATGCCGGACTCATGTCGGGCGGGTCACGCCGGTAGTCGACGTCGCCGCGGTAGCGCGCCAGCCCGTTCGACCTCACGGATCCGATGATGCCCAGGACGAGGAACGCCAGACCAAGGACGATGACGACCGCCCACCCGACGACCGTGCGGACGGCGGCGGCGTGCCGCTCGGCCCGCCATTCCTCCTCCTGCCTGGTCTCGTCGGCCATGATGCGGCTTTTCGCGCTGGAATCGCTTCGTCTGACCACCCCGGAGGTGGCATCCACGTTCATCATGGCGACGACGTCAAGATACTGGCCCGTGCGCACGTCGGTGGCGGTGAAGCGCAGGGTGCCGTCGGAGTCGCGGGACGTGGTCGACGTCCCCGTGAAATGCAGCCATGCCCAGGAGGTCGACTTCGTGACGCCGTCGGGGAAGCGCACGACGCCCGTCACCGTGCCGATGGGCACCTGGTTCGACGTGCCGAAAGGCTCCCACTGGAGCGCGGCGACGTCGCTGTAGGCGGTGGCCACGCCGTGGAACGTCATCGACACCCGGAAGCGCATGCTGTCGGCGGAGTCGGTGGCGGGAATGTTCCATCCGACCTCCACCGCGCGCTGGGACGTCGTGGAGGTCGACGGAGCATAGGATTCCATCGAATCGGTGCCGTTCGTCACACCGGCGAGCTCCCAGAGGCTCCCGTAGGAGCCGTCCCATCCGGCGGGGCGGGCCTCTTCCCCTTCGAGCCCGGGCCGAATCCGCTAGAAGTCCCAGTCCTCGTCGTCGGTCTCCACGGCCTTGCCCATGACGTAGGAGCTGCCCGAGCCGGAGAAGAAGTCGTGGTTCT
>CALEGL010000074.1 GCA_937876495.1 uncultured Bifidobacterium sp. | reverse complement strand
AGGTGGTTAATGCTGTTGGATGTGTCAAGCAGAAGACGGCATACGAGATTCGCCTTAGTCTCGTGCGCCAGGAGATGTGGATAAGGGGCAGAAGTGGGTCTACTACACGATAATGCCGGAGGCGCTTGCCGATCTTGCTCGCCGTCTCACCGATCTGGCCGCCTCCGGGACCGAGAGCCACGTGTCCGCCTGCGCGTCATCGGGAGCAGCCGGATAACCATCGAGGGAAAGGCCTGACCGGAGGGCATGGACATGGTTGAGCGCGGGCTTCGCGAACAGAAGGGTGGCCGAGGCCGAAACTGACCAGACGCGACGGACCGGACGAAGCGGGAGGGCCTCACTGGTCCGTTCGCGCGGCGAGCAGAAGGGCGGTGTCACGGAGGCGCGCGCAATCGCCGTTACTCGTCGGGGTGCGTGCCGATCAGGCCGACGACGAGAGCGATGACCCCCGCGATAAGCCCGCATATGCCGGCGGGAACCTGGGTGAAGAACGACAAAGCCAGACTCACCGCCCCGAAGGCCAGACCGATAGCCCCGATGATGATGGTAAATTTACCCATCCTCACCACCCCCTCGCCGTTGTGGTTATAGATATCACGCACAATACCAGAACCCCGAACCCAACGCTCCAATACCTCCGGAGTACGCGATATAAAGCCGATTCCACTCTCATCTCCCCAGCTATGAGCTTTCTCACATTCGTCCGCATTCCTCCGTTTTTCACGGAAAGATATTTCGAAACGAACAGGATTCGTGTTATCTTTCGCCTGCAGAGGGAAGAAAACCGGACACCAGTCCCGGACCGCACCACCATCGTGGCGAGGGAACACCGTCTCCCTGTGCAGAGAGGGATACATGAGCATCCAGGCCGACAACCGCTGGACACGGGCGATCATCCCCGCGCTTCTCATCCACGTCTCCATCGGAACCGTCTACTGCTGGAGCGTCTTCAAGCAGCTGATCGCCGACCGCCTCGGAGCGCCCGCGGGAACCGTCGAATGGGGCTTCTCCCTGGCGATCTTCTTCCTCGGAATGTCCGCGGCGTTCCTCGGACCCATGGTCGAACGCGACATCAAGAAATCCGCGCTGATCTCCATGGTGTGCTTCGTCGTCGGCTTCGCCGGAACCGGCGCGAGCATCGCCGCCGGATGGCTTCCCGGCGTGTTCATCTTCTACGGCGCGATCATGGGCGTCGGTCTCGGCGTCGGCTACCTGACCCCCGTGAAGAACCTCATGCTGTGGTTCAAGGAGAACAAGGGGCTTGCCACCGGCATCGCCGTCGCCGGATTCGGACTCGCCAAGGCCATCGCCAGCCCCGTCATGGAATGGCTCATCAACACCGTCGGCCTCGTGGCCATGTTCTACGTGCTCTCCGTCGTGTACGCCGTGTTCATGTTCCTTGGATTCCTGCTCATCAAGCGTCCCGCCGACTACGTCCACTCCCCCGACGAGCAGGTCAGCCGATTCGCCGTCATGAAAAAGCCCGTGTTCTGGGGAATCTGGCTCGCCTTCTACATCAACATCACCTGCGGTCTCGCCCTCATCTCGCAGGAGAAGGACATCCTGCACGACGTGCTTCGCCAGCTGCCCCGCTTCAGCGGTCTGAGCGACTCGGCCTTCGCCCTCGCCATCGCCGGGACCGTGGGCGCCGTGCTCGCCGTGGACGCCGTGTTCAACACCCTCGGTCGTCTCGGCTTCTCCACGCTTTCCGACCACTTCCGTCGGCGCGAGACCGCCTACGTGATCCTCTTCGTGATGTCCATCGCCGTATGCGTGCTCGAGATCGCCACCAAGGGCATCGACAACGCCCTTCTGTGGGTGGTGCTCGCCATGCTCTTCCTCGTCAACGCCGGATACGGCGGCGGCTTCTCCACGCTGCCCGTGCTGCTCGACGAGCACTTCGGCATCAAGGCCGTGTCCACCACGCATGGGCTGACGCTGAGCGCGTGGGGCATCGCCGGTCTGTCCGGCAACCAGCTGGCGTCCTTCGTCGTCACGCACGCCTCCGACCAGGCCCACCGCTACGCGGCGCTCATCCCCGTGCTGGCCGTCCTCTACGCGGTCGCCCTCGTGAGCATCCTGCTCGTCAACCGCGTGCGCGGCGACCGGCCCGCGGAAGGCTGACATGGCCTGCCGCCGCCGGCAGCCGGACGTCCCGGAAGCCCCGGACGTCCGGACGGCCGCCGGCGGCCCCGCATCCGCACAAAGTGCATCGCCACGAATATCATCGACGGTGTCGCCACAGGCGTATCGACGGCGCCTCATCATGACGACCCGCCGTCGTACCGGAAACCCGCCGTCATCCCATCCGCACATCGCCATCCCAGAACATCCCAGAAAAGGAGACCCAGCAATGACCGACCAGAACACCACCCCGCGGACGGC
Organism: uncultured Bifidobacterium sp.; assembly: GCA_937876495.1. Classification (GTDB taxonomy): domain Bacteria; phylum Actinomycetota; class Actinomycetes; order Actinomycetales; family Bifidobacteriaceae; genus Bifidobacterium. The sequence goes on along the minus strand of CALEGL010000074.1, from coordinate 5,076 downwards.
CGCCGCACAAACCGCCACCGCCACCGCCACCGAGGAGCATCCCCTCGCCCAGCGCCCCGACGACGTCTTCAACTCCCCCATCTCGCGGGCCGACCCCGAGATCGCCGAGCTGCTCACCGACGAGCTGCACCGCCAACAGCGCGGACTCGAGATGATCGCCTCCGAGAACTTCGTCCCCCGCGCGGTGCTCCAGGCGCAGGGCTCGGTTCTCACCAACAAGTACGCCGAAGGCTATCCAGGCCGCCGCTACTATGGCGGCTGCGAGGTCGTCGACAAGATCGAGACGCTCGCTCGCGAACGCGCGAAGAAGCTGTTCGGCGCGGAATTCGCCAACGTCCAGCCTCATTCGGGCGCCCAGGCCAACGCCGCCGTCTATCAGGCGCTCGTCAAGCCCGGCGACACGATCCTCGGACTCGCGCTCGACCAGGGTGGACATCTCTCCCACGGCATGAGAATCAACTTCTCCGGCCGCTTCTACAAGGCCGAGTCCTACGGCGTGAACCCCCAGACCTTCCGCATCGACCCTGAGATCATCCGCCAGCGCGCCCTCGAGACGCATCCGGCCCTCATCATCGGCGGCTGGAGCGCCTACCCCCGCATCGAGGACTTCGCCGCCATGAAGCAGATCGCCGACGAGGTCGGCGCCCGCTTCTGGGTCGATATGGCGCATTTCGCCGGTCTCGTGGCCGCCGGTCTGCACCCCAGCCCGGTGCCCTACGCCGACGTCGTCTCCTCCACCGCGCACAAGACCCTCGGCGGCCCGCGCTCCGGCTTCATCCTCGCCAAGGAGGAGTTCGGACGCAAGATCAACTCCGCCGTGTTCCCCGGCGAGCAGGGCGGTCCCCTCATGCACGTCGTGGCTGCCAAGGCGGTGGCCTTCAGGATCGCGGGGACCCCGGCGTTCCGCGACCGCATGCAGCGCACGCTGGACGGGGCGAAGATTCTCGCCGAGCGCCTTCAGGCCTCCGACGTCGCGGCCAACGGCATCACCGTGCTCACGGGTGGCACCGACGTCCATCTCGTGATGGTCGACCTGCGCAACAGCGAACTCGACGGCAAGCAGGGCGAGGACCTTCTGGCGCGCTGCGGCATCACCATCAACCGCAACACCGTGCCCTTCGACCCGCGTCCGGCCTCCGTGGCCTCCGGCCTGCGCATCGGCACCTCCGCGCTGGCGACGCGCGGCTTCGGACCCAAGGAGTACGAGGAGGTCGCCGACATCATCGGCACCGCTCTCGCCCAGGGGACCGATGCCGACACCGAGGCCCTCAAGGCCCGTGTCGACCGCCTCACCGAGGACTTCCCGCTGTATCCGGGACTCGACCAGACGAAGTAGTCAGATGCAACGGCCGTGCGAAACGGTCGGACGCAGCGGCCTCACGTAGGCGGCCGGGCGGGGAGCCTCACGCGACGACCCGCCCGGCCGTCTGCGATGGAGGCCGACGACGAACGGAAAAGACCGGAGCGACGAAGGCCGACGAAAAAGCCGCGTAAAAGTCCGAACGAAGGCCGACTCAGCGGCCGTGTTCGCTGCGGTCCGGCCCCTTGCCGAAGGCGCGCAGCCTGACGCCGTTCCAGTCATGGCTCACGGTGAGCGGCACGGCGGCGTTCATCCCCGCCGTCTTGGCGGCCGAGGGGACGGTGCTGGAGCTCGGGGCACCCGCGCGGCCGGGCTTCGGGGTGAGAACCCACAGCGGGCCGTCATCGCCGAGGACGGCGTACGCGTCGACGATGGTGTCGGCGAGGCCGTCCTCGTCATCGCCATCCCGCCACCAGATGATGACGCCATCGACCGCGGAGTCGTAGTCCTCGTCGACCAGCTCCGTACCCGTCAGCTTTTCAATCTTGGTGCGGATCCCCTCGTCGACGTCATCGTCCCACAACCACTCCTGGATGATGTCCCCGGAGTGGAACCCGAACTCCTCAGCGTTCTGCGATGCCGTTTCATTCACGCAGCACAATATAGCAACACAGCTCGAACAGCGGGGTAAACCGCCGCCGATGCGGACGATTCGGGTCGACGATCGACGACATCAATCGACGCCGACGATGCGGACGGGCGATGGGTGCCGCCTGTCCAAACCGCCTGTCCAAGCAGCCGGTCAGGCGGTGCAGTGCGGAAGATCCGCTCCCCTGCCTTCGCCTATGGCGACCAGGGCCCTGTAGGCGCCCGCCAGCGTCGAGACCTTCACGTCCCGCAGGCCGGAGGGGACGTGCCCGACCACCTCGTCGCAGTTCGACGCGGGGGCGAGGAACCATGTCGCGCCATCGCGTTCCGCGCCGATCATCTTGAGCCGGATGCCGCCGATGGCGCCGACCTTCCCCTTGGCGGACATCGTGCCCGTGCCGGCTATGGTGAGTCCTCCGGTCTCGTCGGTGGCGGTGAGCTCGTCGATGATCCCCAGCGCGTACATCATCCCCGCAGAGGGGCCCCCGATGTCGGACATATGCATCGTGACCTTCACACCGTCGACATCCATGCCCAGCGAGGTGCGCGCAAAGGCCAGCGCGGCGCTCGTCGCGGAGTCCTGCGAGGAGGTCATCTGCCCGTCGGATTCGCTGCGGTAGTCATCCGCCGTCTGTCCCACCGGGAACACCGCCTCGCTGGGGATGACCGTCCGGTCCTTGAGGAACCACGAGACCATGGCCTCCAGGGTGCTCGCGTAGTAGCCGGGCACGCCCGTGGCGTTGACGGTCGTCATCAGCAGGCGCCCCGACCCCCGATGCACGGATGCGCCGGAGACGGCGATGACGGAGGTGCCGTCCACCGATCCCAGCACGTTACGGGTGGGCCCGGGGGACTCCATCACGTACGGGCTCGGTAGGACGAGGACGAGAAGGCACAGCGCCACGCACGCCGCACCCACGAAGAACCCCGGTGGGCGACCGGACACATGATGGCGCAGGGATCGCGCCAGGTCGCGCATGCTCGCCGCGCACCGGGCCGCGAGGGAGGCACGGGACTCCTGCGGGGCGCCGGAGCCCGCGTGGCGCATCACGTCTGGGGTCATACGGCACAGTGTATGCGCGGCTTCTGAATGCGGCCGTCGAACGCCACGCCCCGCCGGACAGGAACGGACGTCCGCCATCGGCGCATTCCCCGACGGCACTGGCACCGGACATGAAGGTGAGGGACAATGGGAGGAAAGTGCCGCGGGCCGGACTGGTCCGGCCCGCGAACGGAAACGGAGCCGGGGGCGAAAGGCCGGAGACCTCGGGGACGACAGGACGGCGGATCCGAAGACGCATACGCGGCATCCGCATGGGCGGCCGGGACCCCGGACCGCCAGGGACTAAGGACGACACAGGCATGGACGAGAACGCGATTCACCAATGGCTGATCGACTGCTTCGGCCCCATCCAGGGCGAGCTGGCGTGGAGCCAGCTGTCGCAGCTGCCCGCCGAGGTGCGCGACCAGCTCATGAGCCAGGACCCCTCGAAGCTTCCCAAGCCGGCCGACGTGCAGTCGCTGATGCAGGCCTTCACCGCAGGCGGGCTCAACACCGTGGACGACATGAAGCGCACCGTCGACTCCGGACCGATCAACGTGAAGCTGGCGAAAAGCATGGCGCTGCGCCGGGCCGTCGACGGCGATGACACGGTGAGCGCCGAGCAGGCGGACGCGGTCTCACGCGCCGCGAGCGAGGCGAACCTGTGGCTTGACACGGCCTGCTCCTTCGACCCCGTGGACGGGGACATGGCCGCCTTGACCCGTTCGGGATGGGTCGAAGGCACCCTGGACTCATGGGCGGGCTTAGCGGCCCCGGTGGCGAAGTCGATGAGCGACGCGCTGGCGTCCGTCATCTCCGAACGCTTCGGGGGATCCTTCGGAGGCGAGGTCACCGGTCTGTTCGCCGGCCCCGTCCCCATCCCCCTGCCCGACGGCATCCGCGACCCCGCAACCCTCATGCGGCTTGTGGGCAACACCTCCTTCGCGATGCAGCTCGGTCAGGCGGCGGGAGAGCTCTCCCGCGAGGTGCGCGGAAGCTTCGACCAGGGCCTTCCGCTGCTGTCCGGCAACCCCGCCGGCGGGCTCATCGTCGCCAACGTCGTCGCCTATGCGAAATCCCTGGAACTCGACCAGGGCGAGGTCCTCGCCTTCCTCGCCACCCAGGAGGCCGCGCATGCGCGTCTGTTCCATGCGGTCCCCTGGCTGATGCCGCGCTTCGAGGCCCTCATCGGCAAGTACGCCCGCGGCGTGGACATCGATCTCGACGCCATGGAGGAACAGCTGCGCGACGCCCAGTCCATGGACCCCGAATCCATCTCGGGCGCGATGAACCTTACCAACGTGGGCATCAGCGACACGCCGGAGCAGCGCGAGGCGCTGAAGGCTCTGGAGACCCTGCTCGCCCTCGTGGAGGGCTGGGTGGACGCCGTCGTCTGGCGGGCCTGCATGGCCCATGTCCCACATCTCGAGCAGCTGCGTGAGATGGCACGGCGCGAGCGTGCCGTGGGCGGTCCCGCCGAGCGCACCTTCGAATCGCTGCTCGGCCTGCAGCTGCGTCCGCGTCGGATGCGGGAGGCAGCCGACGTCTGGGAGTCCCTGGGAGCGGGCAAGAGCGTCGGGGACAGGGACTCGCTGTGGTCGCACCCCGATCTGCTGCCGCATCTGCCCGACGAGAAGCCGGTCGACGCAAACGCCACCGGCGAGGTTCCCGCAGTCGGGGCGACGACGGCATCGACGGATACGACGACATCGCAGTCGGACGCCACGACGGGCTCGGTTCCGGACGCCGAGGGCACGGCCTCGGGAAGCGAGAGCATCGATTGGGACGCCGAACTGCAGCGGCTGCTTGACGAGGAGAACGGGGAGGGCGGCGACGCCAAGAAAGGCGGCGCCAAGAAAGGCGGCGACCCCGGCGACGATTCGGATGGCGACGACTCCAATCACTCCAATCACGACGACTCGGGCGACGACGCCGGAAGCGAGGGCGACAAGCCCCGGAATGACGCCTAGAGGAACCTGCTGGGCGCCCGGACCGCGCCGCCCATGCCATCGGCCAGCCTCGCATAGGACATATGCAGGGTGTCGCATGCCCTGGTGACGCCGACGTACAGCACCCGTCGCTCCTC
>CALEGL010000073.1 GCA_937876495.1 uncultured Bifidobacterium sp. | reverse complement strand
CCCTCATGCAGCTCCTTGAGGTCGATGTTGCCGCCGTACCGGGCGGGAGGAATGGAGCTTGGACGGATGTCGGAATCGGGGGTGACGCCGATGATCCCCAGGAACGGCTCCACGGGAAGGCGCACCTCACCGGATCCGGAGGGCAGGGAGAGGACCGCGGCATCCCCGTCGACCCGGCAGAACTGGCCGTAGTCCCCATCAAGCCCCCGCTCCATCGCCAGCACCCCGCGGCCATGCCGGGTGGAGATAACCCCGTAGGGGACCCTGCGCTCGAGTTCGACGATCGTCACGGCCAGAAGATCCCCAGGATGGGCCCCTGGAATCCCGATGGGACCCGTGACGACATGGGGGCCATCGGTGTGGGGGTTGCGCCTCATGGCGCGGCAGATCGCCACGGCGTCCTCGAGGACCTGCTCGCGAGGAACCCCCTGCGAGCCGAAGTACGCGAGGGGATCGCTCCCCTGATCGGGCAGAAGACCCTCATGGCTGACCGTGTCGACGACCAGCGTCCCGTCTTCCTCCACCTGCGCAATCGAGTCGTCCCCCCGGCAGGGCAGACGTCCCCACAGGACGTTCCCGGGATGCGACGGCACGTACGTCACGCCCGCCGGCACCGACTCGCCCGACTGCAGTATGCGGACCATTCATGTCCTTTCCGTTCGATTCCCCGACCACGACACCGACACTGACACCAACACCGAACCGGCCGCACGGCCATCCACGCATCAGTCCAGCCCGGTACGTGGACGTCGTCGAAGATCGCACGACCACCGGCGGACGAATGCCGCGGAAGGACTAGGGACGGCCGATGAGGTGACCCGCGTCGGGAGCCGGGGCGCATCCGCCGACCAGGACGTCGGAGACGACCCCGTTCAGCGTCATGCCGTCGAAGGCGCTGATCGGATTGCGGCTGGCGAGCCGCGAGGCGTCCACGACGAAGGTGTCGTCCGGACGAAGAACGACCAGGTCGGCACGCTTCCCCCGGACGATCTCCCCTCTGTCGTCGAAGCCGGCGAAGGAGGCCACGTTCGAGCTCATCCATCTCACCACATCGGCGAGGCCGAGGCCGCGCCGGCGCGCCTGGGTGAGAACGGCCCTGAAGCCTACCTGCAGACTGGAGACGCCTCCCCATGCGGTGGCGAGGCTTCCGGCCTTCATCGCCGCCGTGGTGGGGGAATGGTCGGTGACGACGATGTCCCGCGTGCCGTCGACGAGCCCCTTCCACAGACCGTCCTGCTCCTTCAGGTCACGGATTGGCGGGCAGCATGTGAAGGCGGTGTCGTCGTCCGGAATTAGGTCGCAGTCCAGCGTCAGATAATGCGGGCAG
>CALEGL010000072.1 GCA_937876495.1 uncultured Bifidobacterium sp. | reverse complement strand
TCCATCACCGCGGACGCGGACATCGGGGCCTCGACGAACAAGGTCCTCGTCACCGTGCAGGACGCCACGGGAAGCACGGACAGGCAGGTGACGGCGACGATACTCGTGTCGGTCATCGACAAGCCGGAGGCCCCGCAGCTGTCCCCCATCGCCGCGAAGCCCGCGGACTCGTCCGTCGACCTCTCCTGGACCCCCGGTGAGACGAACGGCAGCCCCATCACCGAATACGAGGTGGACTGGGATGGCGGCTCGCAGTCATGCGGGACGGCAACCAGCTGCCACATCACGGGTCTGACGAACGGCAAGGAGTATTCGTTCACCGTCAAGGCACGCAACGAGGCCGGATGGTCGAAGACATCCAATGCCGTGACGGGGACTCCGGACATCGTTCCGACCGCCCCGGGAAAGGTGACGGTGACCCCCGGACATCTCTCCGCCACGGTGAGCTGGTCCGCCCCCGACTACGTCGGCACCGCCCCCGACGGATACACCGTGACCCTGAACGGCCCGAACGGATGGAGCTCCACGAGGACCGTCACGGGCACCAGCGCCATCTTCGACGGGCTGAGCAACTCCCTCGTCCTTGATGGGACGACCTTCACGGCCACGGTGACCGCTCACAACAGGTCCGGCGACGGCACGTCCAGCGCCGCCAGCGCCGCCGCGAAGGTGTGGGGCGACCCGGACGCGCCCACGGTCAAGGCCTCCCAGAACGGCGACCGGGCCGATATCGCCATCTCCCTCGGGGACATGCACAACGCCGGATGCTCATCCATCTCCGTCAGCGGGGGCGCGGACGACCCCGGCTGCCCAGCCGATGGAACCGTGACGGCGCATGCGTCAATCCCCGCGAATCGGTACGGAACCCAGGTCAGCTATACCGTGACCGTCACCCCCGCCAGGTCCGGCGCCGCTTCACGCCAGGCGTCATCAGGCTTCGTGCCGGGAAAGACCGTGGACAAGCCGGGTACGCCCGCCATCTCCGCACAGGACGGACAGTGCAAGGTCACCTGGGCGGAAGGCGATGCCGATGAGAACACCACCTTCACCGTCGCATACCTGTCGACGTCGAAGACGGGCATCAGGCAGGCCTCGTTCCGGTTCGATCCCGGAGCCTGGAGGGAATGCGGAACCGTCACCGTCACCAAGGTCTGGAGCAACGGCACCGCCAACGGAACCTACGCAAGCGATCCGGTCGGCAACGACAGCGGAGGCGACACGGTCCCGGACAGGCCCAAGGCCGACGTCGGAGGAATCTCCCTGTCATGGAAGGACCACGACACCATCGCCATCAGCGGATCGGTCGACGTCTATGACCAAAGCGCAGACATCACCATGGCCATCAACAACGGATCGGGTGACTGCACGACGAGCAACGCCGACCGGAAGACCTGCTACACCATCACGGGATCCGACACGACGCTCCACGTGCCCGACCTTCCCGATGGCACCTCGTACACGTGGAAACTCACCGTGACAGCCACCGACCGCACGAAGAACGCCCTGGACAGCTCCACGGCGGGCACGCTCACGAACCGTCCCGCCACACGGAAGGACCACCCCGGTCCGTCCGATTCGCCATCCCCCTCCACCGGAAGGTCCACCACCACGCCCATCCACGCCATCATCACGAAACGAGACCAAGGAGAACTGCCGTGAGCACTATTTCGCGACCCACGGACGACGGAACCACGAACCTTGACGCGACGAGGACCACCAATCCCACACAGCCGTCCGACGCCACCCGGCTGTCCGACTCGACGCGCCTGTCGGACGCCACGCAGCTGTCCGCATCCCACGCCCGTCATCGCGCTTCAGGCGCGAATCCGGCCCCGGCGACTCCGGCCGGACCACCGACGGCCTTCCCCGCGTCCTCGCCGCTACAGCCGATGAGCCGGACCGGATCAGGCTCCGTCGTCGTACCGCAGGCGGCATCCCCCGACATCATGCGCTTCCGGGACGCCTTCGACTCGATCGTCGGGAACGTGGCCCGGGTCATCGTGGGCAAGGACCTCCCCATCCGTCTGTGCGTCACGGCCTTGATGGCCGGCGGCCATGTCCTGCTCGAGGACAACCCCGGAACCGGCAAGACGCAGCTCGCACGAGGCCTTGCACGCTCCATCGACGCCTCGTTCAAACGCATCCAGTTCACACCCGATCTCCTCCCCTCGGATGTCGTCGGCGTGACCTTCTACGACCAGCGCGACGCCGAGTTCGAGTTCCGAGAGGGCCCCATCTTCGCCTCCATCGTTCTCGCGGACGAAATCAACCGCGCCTCCCCCAAGACCCAGTCGGCGCTGCTGGAGGTCATGGAGGAACAGAAGGTGACCGTCGACGGCGAGACGCATGACGTGCCGCAGCCGTTCATCGTCATCGCCACCCAGAACCCCATCGAGCAGCTGGGCACCTACAGACTGCCCGAGGCTCAGATGGACCGCTTCCTGATCAGGACCTCCGTGGGATATCCCGGCCATGACGCCAGTCTCGACATCCTCCGGCAGCTGGACATCTCCGACCGGGCCACGACCATCGGACCCGTTCTGTCCGGAGATGACGTGATGAGCCTGAGGCGCACCGCCGAGCAGGTCCACGTCGACGACGTCATCCTCGAATACGTCATGAGGCTCGTCGAACGAACCCGACAGGATTCACGCATCGCGGTAGGCTCCTCCATGCGAGGGGCTCTGGCGCTCACCCGATGCGCGCGGATCTGGGCGGCCGCGGACGGACGCGGCTACGTTCAGCCCGAGGACGTGCAGGACCTGGCCGTTCCGGTGCTCTCCCACAGAATCGTCCTCACGGCGGAGACGACCTTCGAGGGAAGCTCCGTCGAGGATGTCATACGCGACATGCTCGGACAGATCCCCTCCCCCATCATGGGATCGTGAACGGGACACCATGACATCCACGACGGACCCATTGACGGCAGGAACGCGGACGACGCGGCGACGCGCCCTCGCCACGACCCTCCGCAGGACGACCAGAACCCTCAGGCGCCTCGGCAGGAGGATACGCCACGCCCTCCTCGCCTTCGTCTCCCCCCTCGGCTGGATTGGCGTCACCGTCGCCTCGACCTGCGCCGCGGAGTTCATCCTGCTTGGCTGGCATGAGCTGCTGGCATGCGCCCTCGCCCTGGCCGCCATGCTCCTGTGCGGACTGATGATGTCCCTCGGAAACACCCGGATCGGCGCATCCATAAGCGTGGCGAACCCACGCGTCATCGCAGGGAGCCATGTCGTCGTCCACGTCGACGTCGCCAACCCCGGGAGCACGCCGACCGCCACGGCACGAGGCGACCTGCCTCTGGGCGATGCCCACCGACGGTTCGCCATTCCCATGCTCGCCCCCGGCGCCTCACGCCGCACCGACGTCGACTTCACGGCGGCGTCCAGGGCAGTTCTGCCCATTGGTCCTCTGCGCGTGCGCAAGGGCGACCCCTTTGGACTGATCAGACACGAGCGGGCGACCGCGGATGTGCTGACGGTGTACATCCACCCGCACATCGTCCACCTTCCCACGCTTGACGCCGGCATCCCCCGGGACCTGGAGGGACAGCCCAGCGGACAGATCGTGGACGACGACCTCGACTTCTACGGGCTGCGCGAATACCGGCCGGGAGATGACATCCGCAACGTGCACTGGCTGAGCACGGCGAAGGCCGGGGAACTCATGATCCGTCAGTTCGAAGCCACCCGGCGCACGGACACCAGCATCACGATCGGGGTGAACCCCGCCGACTACTCAGGCCCGGAGGAGTTCGAGCTCGCCGTCTCCGTCCATGCCTCCATCGGCGTGCGGTGCCTCGAGCAGCATCGGCCTCTGGCCGTGCATGCCTGCGACACGCATCGAAACCCGACGGTGCCCGCGGGTTTCCTCGACCTGTGCAGCGGCATCAGCCCCGACGACCATGAGAATCCCAACCTCGCCCAGGGCACGCTGATGCACTCCCCTGACGCCTCCTTCTACTTCTTCGTCGTCGGTTCTCTCAAGGCGGCCCAGGACGTTCGCCGGATGATCCTCCCGCTTCCCTCCGGCGCGACCTGCGTGGTGGTGCAGTGCCGATTCGGACGTCCGAAGTCGGTCCGCCGCTTCCGTGATTTCTCGCTGGCCACCGTCGGATCGCTGGCTGACCTCCCTCTCGTGCTGGGGGTGTTGGCATGACCTCCCTCGATGAATCCCCGGTCCACGCCTCGACATCGCAGGCTTCCTCCACCTTCGCCGGCTCATGGGCCGATTCGACCCATTCGGTCATCCGACTTCCGCACGGGGACGCGTACGGAGCCCCGCCACGGATCCGAGGAGCGGGAGCC
>CALEGL010000071.1 GCA_937876495.1 uncultured Bifidobacterium sp. | reverse complement strand
GCCCTGCGCGTCTCGCATCACCAGGGAATGGGCGAGAATCCGAACGGGTTCATGCACCGGATCGGACACCACCGGATCGGACACCCGCAAAAGGCTCGATTCGTCATCAGTGGAGACAATCCGCCCATCACGATGGCCTTTGTTGGCGAATTCACCGACGGTTCCATCCCTGGAACGCATAATCACGGGCATCTTCTCGGAAACACCTGCCGCAGCGAGTCCAACCTGCCCATCATGACCACCATTGTCAGCGGATTGACTGGCAATTTCGGCCTTTGCGGGCATCGTCACGGGCGAAGTCCCGGTATTCTCGGCATCCCGACCACCGGCATCCCGGCCATCCTCCACGGTCCCATCCAGGCGCAGACCGCCCCCAAGCCCCACGCCGAGCCGAATCAGCGAGCGGGTGGCGGCGTCGGCATCCTGCCGCGTGTGGAAGATCGAGGCCATCGACTCAAGAGGCGAGAAGAACACCGGGCACAGGGTGAGGGCGAGCATCCCGCGGCCCAGGTTCAGCGGGGCGCCTGGCACGCCCACGTAGCCGAGCAGCGCGAAACCGACGAGGGTGGCGATCACGGCCATGGACAGTGTGACGGTGGCGGACATGACGAGATTGGAGATGAAGGCGCGCTGCAGCACCTTCATCAGGGCGGCGGTGTGGCGCTTCGAGCTGCGGCGGATGCGGTCGGCGAAGGGCTTCACGGCCCCGAAGCGCACGAGCACGTCCACGCCGGAGAAGGTATCGAGGAACTGCGCGCCGAGACGCTGCAGCAGGCCCATGGCCTCGTCGGAGCCGTCCCTGGCGAGGATTCCGGACAGACGCAGGTTGGCGACGACGACCACCATCGCGAGAAGCAGGATAATGCCGGCAGGCCAGTACACGATGACGACGGCCAGCCAGGTGACGGCCATCTCCCCGGCGGCGGCCGGACGCAGGGGCACGGCCTTGGACAGATAGTCAGCGACGTTGGCGCACCAGTCGACGACGGCCCCGGAAGCGGTGGCCGGGTCGATGTCACGCCCCTCACGGGACACCCCGTCGACGAGCCGTGCGACGCGACGGCGAAGGCCGGCGACGATACGCTGCCGACCGCGGCCCTCGGCCACGAGGGAAAGGCGGGCGATGACCGCATGAAGCACGCCGGCCGCGCCCGCGAGGGCGAGCGCCGGTAGCGGATCGGCGTGCTCAGGCATGCGCTGGGCGGCGACCGAGACGCCGATCCACAGGGCGACGGTGGCGCAGGCGGCAAGAATCCTCACGAATCCTGCGACGAGCAGGGCACGACGTCCCGGACGCGCGGCAAGCCGCTGCCATGCGGCGACGGCGGGCTTGCGATGGCGTCCGGAACTGTCTCGTCGGCTAGATCGCGTGCGGGCGCCGTTCCGGATGCGGCTGAATCAGGCGTTTCCGTCGGCTCCGCCATCGGTCGTCACGGCCGTATCCGTGGTGTCGGGCCCAGCGACAGCCGAATCCTCGGCGTTCTGGCGCTTCTCGTCGCGAATCCACACGACGTGGGCGAAGATGGCCATCGCGAACACGATGATCCAGCTGGCGGCCACGCCGATCTCCTTGGTGAGGAGCAGATCGCACAGCCAGTAGAGGACAAAGGCCAGAAGGAACAGACCGATCCCCACCAGCCACCGGCGGGCTGCCCCGCCCCTGGCCCCGGGCTTGCGGCTCTTGACGGACTCGCTTCCCAGGGTCTTCACGGCCATGGTGCTTTCAGGCGCTGACGACATCGGAACCAACTCCTTCGACGCGGGCGGCCGAGGCCGCCCCCTTCTTCACTCCGGCGTCGACGTGGTCGGCGCTCATGGCGTGGTGCGAGAACCAGTTGTAGAACAGCACGAGCGGCATGTTCAGTCCGACGCCCACGAGCAGGAACAGGTAGGTGGTGGACGACGCCGCGGCCTCCTGGAGCGTCAGTCCGGCCGCGAGATACGGCAGATGACTGACGACGAAGGCCAGGAACACGCCGGCGACCACGACGGACAGCCCGCCGAAGGGCTCCGCCTTGGCGGTGGAGGACCCGAAGGTCACCAGCGTCACCACGGCGGCCACGGCGGCGAACAGCAGCAGCCCGCCGAAGGCCCAGCCGATGGCCGGCGAGGAGAACTGGTATCCGGAATCGGTGGCGCCCACGGTGACGAGCGCGACGACGGCGCCGACGACGGCGACCAGCGACACGATACGCCCGCGAGAGGTGACGGAGGTCTGCGCGCCGATGCGATGCAGATGCATCCACGCGTATCCAAGCGCCACGTACCCGAAGGTCACGGTGACGGCCATCAGCAGCGGGAACCAGCCGACGAAGGCGAAGGATCCGCCCAGATACCGCACGCCGTCATGCGCCACGTTCACGGACAGGGTGCCCAGCGCCAGCCCCTGCATGAAGGCGGCGAGCAGCGAGCCGATGCCGAAGGCCTTGTACCATCCCTCGGCCCCGCCCTTATGCGGCTGGGAGATCATCTCGACGGATACGCCGCGCAGGATGAGGCCGAACAGCATGAGGATGAGCGGCAGATACAGATGGGGCAGGATGAGGCCAAAGGCCGCCGGCAGCCCACCGAAAAGGGCGACGCCGACGAACACCAGCCAGGTCTCGTTGCCGTCCCAGATCGAGCCGATGCCCTCGACGATCTCGTTGCGTTCGTCACGGTCGCGGGTGACCAGCGTGATGACGCCGGCCCCCAGATCGTATCCGTCGAGCAGCACGTAGGCGAGGATGCCTACGAGAATCACGATGAACCATGCGACACTCATCTCACGCCTCCGCCTTCGAAACGGTTGAAGCAGCACCTGATGCCGTCGATGCCACGGCGGCGGTCCCCGCGAGGGCCACATCGGACACGGCCCGGGCGGCCTTGCCGAGAACGGACTCATCTTCGGTCCCCTCCGCCTTCGCGGCGCCCGGAAGATCGCTCTCCGGCCCGCGTCTGACCGCGCGCACGATGTACGCGATGTAGGCCACCAGCATGACGGCGTAGATCGCGATGAATCCGATGAAGCTGAACAGCACGGCCCCCGACGACAGGTTCGAGGCGGCGGCGCTGGTCTTCAGCTGTCCCCACACGACCCAGGGCTGACGTCCGACCTCGGCGGTGAGCCAGCCACCCAGAATCGCGATGATGCCGATCGGCGTGGTCCACAGCAGCCATTTGTGGAAGCGCCGCGAGGTGTACAGGCGTTTTCGCAGTCTCAGATACGTGGCCATGAAGGCGCTGGCGAAGATGAGGATCGAGCCGTAGAACATCATGCGGAAGCCCCAGAAGGTCCCGGCCATGTTGGGCTGCTCGTCACGCGGCACCAGCGACAGGCCGGGGGTCTTGGAGGAGCCGGTGAGGTCCTTGGCGCCGATGGCGCTGCCCCACCACGGCACGGAGATCTCGACGATGTTGCGCTGCGCGTTCTGGTCGGGGATGGCGAACAGCACGTAGCCGTTGTTGTTCGAGTCCCAGTTGCCCTCCCAGGCCATCATCTTGCTGGGCAGGCCCTTGGAGGTGAGCTGGTCGGTGACGACGTACTCGCCGGCCACGTAGTCGCCGAGGGCGATCTGCAGCGGGATGAGGGTGGCGACCACGCCGAGCGCGATGGACAGCGACTTGCGGGCGAACATCACCGCGCGTCCCTTGACGAGGTAGTAGGCGGAGATGCCGGCGACGAACACGCCCGCGGAGACGAGCACGGCGACGAGCATATGCGGCCAGCGCCAGACGAAGGACGGGCTGACGAGAACCTTCCACCAGTCGGTGACGACGAAGCGGCCGTTCTCCCTGGCGTAGCCCGCCGGTGTCTGCATCCAGGAGTTCGCAGAGATGATCCACGTGGACGACAGCACAGTGCCGATGGCCACCATGACGGTGGAGATGAACATCGTGCGCTCCTTGACGCGGCCTTCGCCGTACAGGAGCACGCCGAGGAAGGCGGCCTCCACGAAGAAGGCCGTGACGACCTCCATGCCGATGATCGGTCCGATGACGGCTCCGGTCGTGGCCGCGTACTGACCCCAGTTGAGACCCAGCTGGAAGGTGATGACGATTCCGGCGACCACGCCGAGGGCGAACCCCACGGCGAAGATCCTGCGCCAGAACCGGAACATCTGCAGGTAGACGGCTTTGTGCGTGCGCCAGTACTTCCAGTACACGATGCACAGAAGAACCGACAACCCCACGGTGACCGCCGGGAAGGTCATGTGGAACATGACGGTCAGGGCGAATTGCAGCCGAGATAGCAATTCTGTGGACATGTTTCCCTCTTTTGTCTCTTGACTCCGGCTTCGGAGCCGCGATGCCTCGGGAACCCTGCCGCCGCTCGCCTTCGTGCGGACGACATAACGCCGAACCCCCACCGTGCCGGAACGCACCCCCGTGACCCTCGGAACGGGAATCCCCGCACCGGAGCCTTGGAACGCCGCGCTCGGAACGCCGTGTTCGACGCCCGCCGAAAAACGGTCGTCGGACCTGGTCCTCCTCGGCCTTCGTTGACTCAAGTATGTGCCGGGGTGGTGAAAACGTCAAAGAAGCGGAGCCACTCCGGATCGGGTCGCAACAACCGGTTTTCGTTGGAATTCCGCGGCTCTGCAGGGTATCGGGAACGGCGGCCACTATGGGAATGTGAGAAACTATACAAATGTGAGCAAGTGGGAATGGCTGATCGAATGCAGCGTTGACAGCCGGCCGAAAGGAGACACGAACGAACAGCATCGACTCCATGCGAGGGGCCAGGAGGGGCCGGGGGGAGGGACTCACCGCCCGGCGGCGATATGCGCGCCGGATGGCCTGCCGCGTCGTGCACACAGAGTGTCAACCAGTGCGATGGGCCAGTAGAGCGCAGGGGTTCCGACGACGGCAATCCACCATGGGAAGGTCAGCGCGCTCGATGACGAGGACGCTCTACGCGTATCCGTCTCATCCGCAACGCGTTCCGCGGTGACGACAAGACGATGCGTATTGACTCCTATGGGGGTGCAGGTGACGAGAGAGACGAGATCCCGCCCCGTTCTGACCCGAAGCCCCGATATCTGCTTCGGAAGAATCACGTCGATGGAGACGACCCTGTAGACGAGATGCCGCCCGTAGACGTCGATGGTGACGAGCGCGCCCTTCTTCACCTTGTGGAGATTCGTGAACAGCGTGGCCTCGGGAAGACCCGAATGCCCGGTGAGAACGGCATGCGTCCCGACCCCTCCCACGGGTAGGGATGACCCGTAGATATGACCTGCGCCCTTGCGCAGCACGTCCTCGGTCGAACCATGATAGACGGGCAGGTCGATGCCCACGCTGGGGACCTTGACCTCCGCCATGACCCCATCGGAATCAAGGTCCAGCTGGTGGAGATACAGCCGTGCCGCGGCATCCAGATGCTCGATGCTCGATATGTCCTGTTCTGCACCGACTGCATTCAGAAGAAATCATTGCCTCCGAAACATGTAAGGTGGGGTCATATGACAAGACGAAAAGTCCAGAAGGTAATTCGCAAGAACACATGAAAACATACAGGGTTGCATGCACAGGAAAAACGCTGAAAAATAAACCCTTGCTGTTTTGGAAAATCCACCAGCAAGGCACCTGCAGCTGACGTTCGTGCCGGATTTACATCGACAACCTCCCCGATCACCTCTTCTTGCCTGACGATATCGCCTCTCCTGCCCGACCGTCTTCGAGATTCCGGAACCAGGCGCAGAGGGACGACAATCATCTCTTCAATCCTCCGTCCAGTTGTCAAGCCCTCCTTCGACAAGGATTCCCATCCGGCAACACAACTGAGGCATGACCAGTCATCGCGACACAATGCACCGCGCATGACATTCAAGAAAAGTGCCGGGGGCACTGCAACCAAGCAATGCCCCCGGCCGTGACGCGGCTCCCCGCAATCAGGGGTCTATCTTCTCATATGCCGGGCGTTCCTCCGCCTGGCTCCTGCAAGAACCAGCCCAATTCCCGCACATGCAGCTGCGACCATGACCAGACCGAGCAGAGTGACACCCGTTCTCGCAAGAACGGCCTTCGTGCCTGACATCGTGCCCGTACCGGATTCGACTACGCCAGACGTCGACTTGCCGGAGGGTTTCGACGTCTCGGGAGACGGCTTCGGATTGGCAGGCGTCGTCGTCGAAGATCCTTCAGGGGTCGACGAAGAGGCCGACGGCGCAGGCGTCGCCGGAGAGACCGACTTCTTCACGAAGCCGAAGTCGAGGGTCATGTCGCTGGCCCCGTCCTCAGACAGGTCCGCCTGCGACACCGCCGACCCCGTCGACGAATCCAGCGAACCCATGCCGTTGCCGGCGCCCGCCTTCGTCGCCACGTAGCCGTCCGGCGTCGTGACCGTCACCGTGTAGTGCCCGCCCTCGGGCAGCGGCGGCAGATCCTCGAACCCGTAATGCCCGGCCGAACCCGTCGTCGCCCACTCCACGGTCTTCCCGTTCCCGCCCGTCACCCGCGTGCCGTCCGGACCCGTCAGCGCCACCGCCACCCCCGCCCGAGCCACACC
>CALEGL010000070.1 GCA_937876495.1 uncultured Bifidobacterium sp. | reverse complement strand
CGCGGCCGCCGCCCCTCGATGCTGGACGTGGCGCGGATGGCGGGGGTGAGCCATCAGACGGTGTCGCGCGTCATCAACGGCTCGCCCGACGTCGCCCCGGAGACCCGTGCCCGGGTCCGCCGGGCCATCGCCGCCCTCGGGTACCGGCCGAGCAACGCGGCCCGCGCGCTCGCCTCGCATCGCACGCGAACCGTCGCCGTAGTCGCCGGCGGCCTGTGGCGGCCCGGAGCGGTGGACATGCTGGCCGCCGTCTCCGGCACGGCACGGGCCCACGGACTGTTCACCACCATGTCCATGGTCGACGCGGACCTCTGCACGGACGCCGATATGGTCGCCCTATGCGACGACTTCACCCAGCAGGGCGTCGATGCGCTTGTCGTGCTCGCCCCCACGGACGTCATGGTGAGGGCCGCCTGCCGGCTCGACACCCCGCTGCCCCGCGTGATCGTGACGTCCACGCATGGCCAGGCGAGCCTGCGGGACATGATGTCCTCCATGCGTGGGGAGTCGCGTCTGCACAGCGCGGTGGTGGGCAGCGACGACTGGGGGGCGATGGCGGCGGTCGTGCGGCTGGTCATCGGATACGGGCATCGGTCGGCGCTGTATTTCGCGGGTCCGCGAGCATGGCGTGGTGCGACGACCCGGCTGCTTGCGTGGAAGACGCTTGCCGCCGAGGCGTCCCTGCCGAACGTGGTGGTGCCCGGCAACTCCTGGGATGCGGGGGAGGCCTACGCCCGGATGAACCATGCGCTGGAGCGCATCGGCGCGGCCGGCGGCGCCGTTCCGACGGTGGTGGTGACCTCCAGCGACGGGCAGGCGATGGGCGTGGCCCGCGCTCTGCACGAGCATGGCCTGCGCATCCCGCAGGACGTGAGCCTGGTGGGGTTCGGCGACTATCCGGCGATGTCGGCGATGATGCCGCCGCTGTCCACGCTGAGGCCGGATTTCGCACAGATCGGATCCGTCGCACTGCGCGAGGCGGTGTGGCTGCTCGGCGAGGGCCCGGAGGTGGGCTATGCGACGAGCATCCACGGCGCCGGTCTCATCCCCGTCCGGATGGTCCGCCGCGCCTCTCTGGGACGCGTTCCGCGCGTGTGAGGATGCTCTCGCGGTCGGGGGAGTGCCGATGATTCGTCGCCGTTCCGCTCGCTTCCGTCGCCCGCTTCTCGACGCGGGCGGTCTGGTGGAGCGTCTGCTCGTCCTCGCCGCCGTGGCCGTCGTCGCCGGCATCCTTCTCGGCCTGCTGCTGCCGCGCATGAACGACACGCTCGGTGAGATCACCGGCCGTTTCGCGGTGTCCGGGCCGGCCGCCGCCGCGCTGGAGGGGCTTGTCGTCGACGACCATCCGACCAGCGCCGGATACGACCGGGACGCCTTCGGCTACAGGATGACCGACGCGGATTCCGACGGCTGCGACGTGCGCGACGAGGTGCTCGCCCGCGACCTCGAGGACGTTCGCGTCGACCCGGCGGACCGCTGCACGGTGCGGCGCGGCACTCTCCACGATCCTTACACGGCGGCGACCATCAGATTCGTCAGAGGCCCGAGCACCAGCTCCGCCGTGCAGATCGACCACGTCGTCGCGCTCGAGAACGCCTGGCGCTCCGGGGCCCGCGGCTGGGACATCCGGCGCCGGTGGCGATTCGGAAACGACATGCGCAATCTCCTCGCGGTGGATGGCGACGCCAACGGGGACAAGGGATCCGCATCCGCCGCCTACTGGCTGCCGGAGAACAGCCGCTTCCGCTGCGACTACGTGGCCCGGCAGAT
>CALEGL010000069.1 GCA_937876495.1 uncultured Bifidobacterium sp. | reverse complement strand
ACAAGGGCAACTACTCGACGTATCTGGAGACCAAGGCCAAGCGCATGGAGATCCAGGGCGCCAAGGACGTCAAGCTCGCCAAGCGGCTGAAGAACGAGCTCGACTGGGTGCGCAGCTCGCCCAAGGCCCGGCAGGCGAAGAACAAGGCCCGTCTCGAGCGCTACGACCAGATGGAGCAGGAGGCGCGGAACTCGAAGAAGCTCGACTTCTCGGAGATCCAGATCCCGCCGGGGCCGCGCCTGGGCTCCCAGGTCCTGGAGGCGAAGCACATCCGCAAGGCCTTCGGCGACCGGGTGCTCATCGACGACCTGAGCTTCACGCTGCCGCGCAACGGCATCGTCGGCATCATCGGCCCCAACGGCGTGGGCAAGTCCACGCTGTTCAAGACGATCGTCGGCCTCGAGCCTCTCACCGGCGGCCAGCTCGTCATCGGCGACACGGTGAAGATCTCCTACGTCGACCAGAACCGCGAGGGCCTCGACCCCACGAAGAACCTCTGGGAGGCCGTCTCGGGCGGGCAGGATTTCATCGAGGTCGGCGGCGTCGAGGTGCCCACGCGCGCCTACGTGGCCAGCTTCGGGTTCAAAGGCTCCGACCAGCAGAAGCTCACCGGCGTGCTCTCCGGCGGCGAGCGCAACCGTCTCAACCTCGCACTCACCCTCAAGCAGGGCGGCAACCTCCTGCTGCTCGACGAGCCGACGAACGACCTCGACGTCGAGACGCTGGAGTCCCTGGAGAACGCCCTGCTCGAGTTCCCAGGCTGCGCCGTGGTCATCTCCCACGACCGCTGGTTCCTCGACCGCATCGCCACGCATATCCTCGCCTGGGAGGGCACGGACGAGAACCCCGCCCACTGGTACTGGTTCGAAGGCAACTTCCAGGCCTACCAGGAGAACAAGGTGGCACGGCTCGGCGAGGAGGCCGCACGCCCCCACCGTCTGCACCGCAAGCTCACCCGCTAGGGGCGTAACGGCCGCGGGAGCCGTATCCCGCGGCCGTTACCTACGGGCAACGACGGTTTTACCGGCTAATTTCATCGATAACATTCCCTTCATCTGGGAAAGACGTTCGTTACACAATCACGAGACCCCCTTTACCTGCGCTCTATACACTGCGAGCCATCGGGACGGGGGCCGCGAGGTCCGGGGGAACGCCGAGGAAGACGAGGCATGACATGACGACGACAGGCGAGACGACCAGCCAGACGACCAGCACTCCTCTGGAGCACCTGACGAAGGTGCTGCGACTGGGACAGCCCTCGCAGTACCGCAACCACACGTACATCAACGGGGAGAGCCTGTACTTCCCGACGGGCCGCGTGTATGGGGGCCAGGTCATTGCCCAGTCCATCGTCGCCGCATCGAAGACCGTCGCGGACGACAGGCTTCCGCATTCCATCCACGGCTACTTCATCGCGCCGGGAGACATTCGCCAGGACCTGCTCTTCGACGTGGAGACGCTGCGCGACGGCCGGTCCTTCTCCGCCCGCCGGGTCAACGTCACGCAGTCACAGGGCCCCATCCTCACCGCCATCACCAGTTTTCAGGTGACGGGGCAGAGCGGGGTCGAGTTCTCGGACGCCATGCCCGAGGACGTCCCCGACCCCGAGACGCTCACCAGCGCGAAGCAGCTGATGGAGCCCTATGCGGACAAGTCGGCGTTCGCCGACTACTACGCCCAGCGCTCCCCCTTCGACATCCGCCACGTCTCGCCGACGATCATGCTCGGAGCGGACAGGAAAAGCGCCGAACACGACTCCGGTCGGCAGATGGTGTGGATGAGGGCGGACGGCGAGACGGACGTTCCACAGGTCATCCACCGCGCCATGCTGGCCCTGGAATGCGACCAGGTGATGATGGAGCCCGTGCTGCGACGCGCGGGGCTGAGCATCTCCACGCCGGGCATCAGCTTCGCGTCCCTTGACCATTCGATGTGGTGGTACCGCGACGTGGACATCAACGACTGGCTTCTGTACGTGCAGGACACGCCCACCGCCGCCCACGGCCGAGGGCTCGGCATCGCCAAGGTATACACGCGCGACGGCAGCCTCGTGGCCGCGATGGCCCAGGAGGCGATGATCCGCGTGCCTGACGCCAAGGCGACTGTGGCATAGGCAGCGGCACTAGGAAGCGTCACGCGTGGCCGTCTGCGGGACCTCCCGCCTGTCACGGCGTCGCGCGCGTTCGCTTTCGGGTCCGTCATTGGGGGGAAGACGGCACAGCCACTCCCCTATGATTCCGACGATCATGTCGATGAGGCATACCCCGGCGGTGACCGCGCACTGGACGATGGCGCTTGCGTAGTACGCGGCCTCGGCATGACGGACCGCCATGAGAATCTGCCCGCCGTACCAGCCGCCCAAAGCAGCTCCGGCGATTCCCAGAGCCTTGGAGAGCACCAGCGTCATCATCGCCTTCGTCGGGTCGATGCGCGTGGGCCGCTTTGCGGGATCGGTGATGGCGTACTGATGCACCTGAAGGGCCAGGATGAGAACGGTCGCCCCGAGAGCGACGAGAATCACCGGCACGATCCATGGAGCCCCGATAAGGGACATCCCGGTGCGATCGTCGAAGAGGACGAGCCCCATCCCTCCGAGGACCCCGAGACAGATCGCGACGACGTAGTACCACCAGGGGGTCCGGCGTGCCTTCATGCCGATGCGTCCGTCCCCGGCCGGCCTCCGTCGGAGATTCCGCCGGACCGGCCGAGGATCCAGTCATCGGACAGCATGCCGACACGGTCGGCGTCTGACGCCAAGGCAAGCAGATACGAAACGGGGTCGTCCCCGAGACGGGCGTCGGGGTCCATATCCAGCCAGGGGGCGAGCACCGCGGCGCTGCGCCGCGTGGCATCCGGGGCGAGGACGCCACGCTCCGCCGCACCGGCATCCTCCATGTCGACGAGGCTCAGGGCCAGACCGCCCTCCTGCCCCGCCGCGATGGATTCGATGGCCCTGACCAGACCGGCCGCGTCCAGACGCGTCGTCGTCTGCACCACCGCCGCCATGCCATCGGGACCATCCAGGTTCGCGACGTGGTACAGCGGGGAGATGCCCTCCACCTGGTTGCCCGGAATGGCATCGATGGAGACGACAGCGGTCCGGAACATCCCTTCGGCCTGCTTCGATCCGCTGGACAGCGCGATGACCGCACGACGGGGCGATCCGCCGGAGGAGGGGACGGACGAAACCCCCGCCCCGGCCGCCGGGACGCGGCGTTCGTCCTCGGGGAATTCGGAACCGGAGGGTCGAGCGTCATGGGCAGCCGCGAAGTCCGAGGACTCCGGGAAGCGCATGTCCAGGGCATCGGCATCCGTGGACGGATGATGAAGTCCCTCCTCCTGCGAGAACCCGATGGAGGAGAAGTCGAGTTCGGGAGGCGTGGCCGACGCCGATGGCGTCGCATCCACACCTGATGGGCCGGATACGGCTTCGGGATGCAGACCGCGCGGACGGGCTCCGTCCGGGGCGGCCACCGGCCGCACGGACACGTGGAGGTCATCGGGCTCGCCGCCGTCAAGGACCGACCGCAGGTCGGCATCCTCATGGGAGAGGAGCACGCGGGCCCTCATACCGTCGACAAGACGCGCGACATCCTCGGGCGACGAGCCATCGGGGATCGCCACAGTGAGCTCAAGGCGCGCGGTGATGAAAACCGGGGTGACGCCGCCGGCGGACGAGGAATCACGTCCGGTCATGGGTTCCTACTCCTTCGCGGGAAGTCCGGCAGAACGCCGCAGTGACTCGGGAATCTCCACGGGCGGACGGTCGGAGACGGGACGCTTGTCGTTCGACAGCCACAGCGGGCGCTCGGGTGCCTTGCGAAGGTTCGCGAAGACCGCGGCGAGCTCCTTCTCATTGAGGGTCTCCTTGACGAGCAGCTGACGCACGAGCTCGTCGAGCACGTCCCTGTTCTCGGTGATGATGCGCCAGGCCTCGGTGTGGGCGTTCTCGACGAGGCGCAGCACCTCGTCGTCGATGACCTGTGCGGTCTCGTCGGAGTACTTGCGCGGCTGCAGACCGTCCATGACGGTCGTCTGGTCGTCGTCCGAAGCCCATTTGATGGCCCCGAGCCGTGAGGAGAAACCGAACTCGACCACCATCTTGCGGGCGATGGCGGTCGCCTTCTCGATGTCGTTCGAGGCGCCGGTGGTGGGGTCGTGGAACACGATCTCCTCCGCCGTGCGCCCGCCCATCGCGTAGGCCATCTGGTCGAGCAGCTGGTTGCGGGACTGCGAGTAGCGGTCGGTCGTCGGCATGACCGCCGTATAGCCCAGAGCGCGTCCCCGCGGCAGGATCGTCACCTTGGTGACCGGATCCGTGTTGCGCAGCGCGGCGGCGACCAGCGCATGGCCGCCCTCGTGGTAGGCGGTGTTGCGGAGCTCGTTGAGCGCCATGCCCTTCGACTGGCGGCGAGGACCGGCCTGGACGCGGTCGATGGCCTCGTCGATGGCCCGGTTGTCGATGAGCTGGGCCCCGGAGCGGGCGCACAGCAGCGCGGCCTCGTTGAGCACGTTCGCCAGGTCGGCGCCGGTGAAGCCCGGCGTACGCACGGCGACCATATGCAGGTCGACGTCGGGGACGAAGGGCTTGCCCTTGGCGTGCACCTTGAGGATGGCCTCGCGCCCCTCGAGATCCGGGGCCTCGACGGCCACCTGGCGGTCGAAACGCCCCGGCCGCAGCAGGGCGGGATCGAGCACGTCGGGGCGATTGGTCGCCGCGATGATGATGAGGTTCGTGTCGTTGTCGAACCCGTCCATCTCGACGAGCAGCTGGTTGAGCGTCTGCTCGCGCTCGTCATGGCCGCCGCCCATGCCGGATCCGCGCTTGCGGCCCACCGCGTCGATCTCGTCGATGAAGATGATGGCCGGCGCGTGCTTCTTCGCCTCGTCGAACAGCTCGCGGACGCGCGAGGCGCCCAGACCGACGAACATCTCGACGAAGTCAGAGCCCGCCATGGCGTAGAACGGCACCCCCGCCTCGCCGGCGATGGCGCGGGCAAGCAGCGTCTTGCCCGTGCCGGGAGGACCGTACAGCAGGACGCCGCGCGGGATCCGGGCGCCGAGCGCCTTGTACTTGGACGGGTCCTTGAGGAAGTCCTTGATCTCCTCGACCTCCTCGACGGCGGACTGCTCGCCGGCGACGTCGGAGAACTTGGTCTTCGGCGTCTTCCCCTCGAGCAGCTTGCCGTTCTTCTTGCCGCCCAGGCCAAGCATTCCGTTGGCCCCGCCCATGCGGCTCAGCAGGAACCAGAAGAGCACGAAGATGATGATGAACGGCAGGATGGAGGTGATCAGGTAGCTCCAGATGCTCGTCTGCTGCATGCTGGACGTCCACCCGCCGGATGGGTCGGCGTCCTCGACGGCCTTCACGATCGACGCGCCCTGCGCGAAGGCGTAGTAGAACTGCACGCTGCGGCCGTAGTCCCGGCTCTTGCCGGTGCTGGAGTCGGTCTTCGTGAAGTTCTTGTCCAGGGTGAGCTTGACGAGCTGCTTGTTGTCGATGATCTCGGCGTAGGTAACCGTGTTGCCGTCGAGCAGGCTCAGACCGTCCTTGGTGTCGATGGTCTGCGTGCCAGTCCCCGAGAACAGCTGGAAGGCCGTCAGGGACAGCAGGACCAGCACGACCACCCACAGCCACGGCGACTGCCAGAAGGGCTTCTTCCCACCCTCGTCATCGCCGCCGCCGTCGTCTCCGGACCGGAAGGGGTTCGTGAACGGGTTGCCGTTCGACGGGCGGTTGCCGTTCCCGCCGCCCTGCTGAGACCCCTGCGGTGACTGGGGATTGGTCATGCGTGTGCTCCTTGGTAGACGGACGGCTTCAGGACCGCGATCGAGTCGAGGTTGCGGAACCGCTCGTCGTAGTCGAGACCGAAGCCGACGACGAACTCGTCGGGGATGTCGAAGCCGTGGTACTTCACCTCGACGTCGACCTCCCGCCGCGCGGGCTTCTCGAGAAGGGCGAACACCTCGACCGAGGCCGCCCCTCGTCTCCTGAACTCGTCGACGAGCCAGGCGAGCGTCCTTCCGGAATCCACGATATCCTCGACGACGAGAATGTGCCGGCCGCGAACGTCAGTGGAGAGATCCTGCCGGACCTTCACGCTCCCGCTGCTCGTCGTCCCCGACCCATAGCTCGACAGGCTCATGAAGTCCATCGTCACGGGGATGCTCAGCGCCTGGGAAAAGGCGACCATGGTGTTCACCGCACCCTTGAGGACGCCGACGAGCAGCAGGTCGTCGCCCCGGTGGTCCTCGCTCACCTGCCGCGCAATCTCCGCGATCCTGTCGTGGATGTCGGAGCTGCTGACCAGCTCGTGGTCGATGGATTCGGCGACGTCAGCGATTTTCATGCGTCCCATCTTGGCACAGCCGAATGACGTGTCCCTGACGGAACGCTGAACGTCCGCAGGGAAGCGCGACCGCCCCCTGGCCATGCCAGTCGACGGCCAGAGCCTCGATGGCAAGCACGTGGCGCTCCGCCGCGACGACGCCCACGGTGGCCAGCGCGCGAAGGATGACCCGGCTACGGATCGCCGGGTGTTCGGCGGCCAAGGCCTCGGCGTCGATCCGCGCTTCGACCGCCGACGGCGGTTCCCCGCCCTCGAGCGCAACCAGACGTGCGGCCTCGTCGTCCGCCTGGCGGTCCAGATAGTCGGCGTCCGCCGCGTAGCGCCGGGTCTGCCGGGAGAGCACACCTGTGACGTCCGAACCGGTGAAGCGATTGAGATAGGGAATCAGGTCATGGCGGACGCGCGAGCGCAGCGGATAGTCTCCATCCAATGCGCCCTGCGTCGCCGCCCCGTCGCCGTTGGTCGGGTCGTCCCACCAGCCGAGACCCAGCTGGCGACAGACGGCGGTGGTCTGCGAGCGGCGCAGTCCCAGCAGCGGACGCAGGAACTCCACGCCGTCGATCCGAATGGATCGGGGCATGCCTGCCAGGGCGTCCAGGCCCCCCGACCGGAGCAGACCGAGCAGGACGGTCTCCGCCTGGTCGTCACGCGTATGCGCGAGAAGAACGGCCGCGGCGCCCTCCTCCCGGGCCGCCTCGGCCAGGGCGTGGTACCGGGCGCGCCGGGCCGCGTCCTCCACGCCTCCTCCGGCGTCCACGACGTCGACCCGACGAACGAGCACGGGGTCGAGCCCCAGATGGCGGCATCGGGCGGCTGCTTCGGATGCGACGGCGTCGGACCCTGTCTGGAGATGATGGTCGATGACGACGGCACCGCATCGGACGCCAAGACTCGCGCACACCGTCACCGAGGCTGCAGCCAGGGCGAGCGAATCCCGCCCGCCCGAACAGGCGACCAGCACGAGAGGCGCATCGGGCGCGGGACGATGCTCCCCGTGGCAGCGGAAGACGTCACCCTGCCGGACGATACCCGCCGAGGCAAGTGTGGCTCTGACCTCCCCGAGGGCGGCCTTCATCGACGCGGAGTACACGACGCCCGCCTTTCCGCTCCCCCGACCGCCCGAATCACATCGGCGCCGCCTCCTCTGATGATGTCCCGTCCCATGGCCATGACCTCAGAGCTTCACCAATGACGCGACGAAGTCGCTGACGGCGTGATAGGCCTCGTAATAGTTCTCCGGGTCGTTGACGATGACGGCGAAGACGAGGATTCCGCCGCCGGTCCGCAGCACCGTCCCCGTCATCGAGGTGACCTCGGACAGGCTTCCCGTCTTCGCATGGATGAGCCCGGCCACAGAGGAGTCGAACCGCGTCTTCGCCGTTCCCACAAGACCGGCGACGGACAGGCCGTCCCCCACGGCCGACAGAGACGGCGTGCGCAGAACCGTCGCCTGCACGGACACGAGGGTGCGCACGCTCACGCGGGATCCCGGTGACAGCCCGGAGCAGTCGGCCATGGACAGTCCCGTCGTCGTCACGCCCAGGGCCGTCAGCTCCTTCCTCACGGCCGCCGTCGCGCCTTCGGGGGAGTTGCCGGTGCCGAGCTTCAGTGCCGTAAGCCGGCCGAACTCCTCGGCGAGAGTGTTGTCGGAATGACGCAGCATGAAGGCCATGACCTCGCCGAGAGTGGCGGAACTCACCGACGCGATGGGCGACAGCCCGTCGGGGACTGTTCCGGAGCTCGCGGACCCGATCACGGTGATGCCCTGCTCACGGAGCCTGGAGGCGAAGGCCGATGCCGTATCCGAGGCGGTGGTCGTCGACAGAGGAGGATTCGAATCGAAGTCGTCCGGGTCGGACGGTGCCGTTCCCGACGGCCATTGTCTGCCGCCATCCACCGCCATCGAGGAGACGGGGGTGAAGTAGAGGCCGTCGCCGTTGTTCTCGGCGATGTGGGCGGGAGAGCGCACGGAACCGAAAAGCGAATCGTCGTAGACGAGTCTCACGCGGGTCAGACCACGCTGCTTCAGCGCCTCGGCGGTCTTCCTCGCCAATGTGCGCAGCCCGGCCCGACCGTTGACGTGTGAGGTGTCGCTGTCGCCGGAGGACAGCAGCATGTCCCCTTCGCCTTTGAGAATCACCGTCGCCGCCGACCCCTTGGACTGGCTCAGATAGGTCTGGGTGTCCAGCGTGGATCCCATGTCGAGGACGCCGGCGGCGGCGAGCGCCGTCAGCGTCTTGAGCGTGGACGCGGGTTCGCGCGCCGTGTCTGCCGACTGCTCGGCGACGATCGTGCCGTCGGCATCGGCGACCGCCACCGAATACTCCTTGCCGACCCCCGCCTTCGAGCCGAGAGAGGAGACGAGCCGTGCCGCCGCCGTGGCGTCCACGGCACGGGACTCGTCAAGATTCCCGGCAAGGTCCGATACGACGCGTACCGGACGGACGGCCGATGGAAGGGATCTGTCCAGCTTCGCCAGCGTCAGAGGCCCCGGCAGCATGTCCAGGGAGTCCCCGACGAGATAGCCGACGCACAGCGCCGCCGTGGCCAGCACCGATAAGAGAACGACGATGGCGCGCCTCAGACGGATCGAGGGATGCATCACGACCGCCGTCGCAGTCTCCATTCTCCCGACGCCATCGGCAGGACCAGGCCGTTGCGTGCCACGCGACGCGGCCGTAGCAGCGCCATGTCGGTAAGCCCCGTGACAGCCTCTGCCACGTTGGCCGTCGTGGTCGCTTCCTGCGGAATCAGGCAAATCGACGCCATGCCTATCGTCCGAGGTCATCAGCTCCCCCGATGCACGATGGGCTTCCACTCCGCCCTGGCGAAGATCGCCTGGAAGGAGATGGGAACGTAGCTGAGCACATACAGCGGGAAGCTGAGCACATAGGCGAAAAGCTCCTTGTTGGTGGCGCCGATCCGATCACGTTCGACGATGCTCGTCAGGGCGGCGAGCGCCATCATGGCGAGCATTCCCATGATCGTCCCGGACAACCATCCGGACAGGTACGACAGCTGACTCGACCAGCTGACGAAGCCGAAGAGCGCGAAGACGATCCCCAGACCCGTGCGGATGACGGTGATCAGCGCAAAGGGGCAGAGCAGCAGAGTGAAGTCGACGGAGGAGAAGTCCCGTTCGCGGATTCCATGGCGGATGAGCGCCGCGCCGTAGAAGCGGAACACCTGAAGGAACCCCTTGCTCCACCTCAGGCGCTGCCGCCAGCTCTGCCGGAACGTCACCGGCTGCTCGTCATAGAGGACGGCCGACCCGCAGTATCCCACGCGGTCCCCATGAAGCACCGAATCGATGGTGAACTCGATGTCCTCCGTGAGCAGATGGAACTTCCATCCCCTGTTGCGCTTCATGATTCCACGGGAGAACATGAAGCCCGTGCCGCCCACATGGCAGCTCGACCCGAAGAGCATCCTCGAGTTGTCCAGGAACCGGGACTCCCGGATGAACCACAGGGCCGACCCCGAGGAGACCCAGTTGTCGGCGAGGTTCACCGAGTTGCGGTAGCTCGTGAGGATCCGGAACCCGGCGTGGAAGCCCTTGTTCATCTCCTCGATGTACCGGGGGTCGAGGCGGTTGTCGGCGTCGAAGACGAAGTAGGCGTCGTAGCGGTCCTCAAGACCGGCGTCGATCATATGCCCGAGAAGATACGACAGGGCGTACCCCTTCCCCACATGCACCTGGTCCTCGCGCTCGACGACATGGCATCCCTTCGACCGGGCCACCGCGGCGGTGCGGTCGGTGCAGTTGTCCGCCACCACCCAGATGTCGACAAGGTCGGAGGGGTAGGTCTGCGCGTGGAGCGAATCGATGAGATTGCCGATGACGCCTTCCTCGTTCCGAGCCGAGATGAGGACGGCGTACCGCTTGTCCATGGGAGCGTCGGGGAAGCTCCTCTGCTTGGCAAACAGCCCTGCGACGACGCATACCGCCTGGTACACCAGGCCGGCGCCCCCGAGGACGATGAGCAGCATGTCGAGAATGGAGAGAAGAACCATCTAGCGCCACTCCGCCCGTGGATTCGATGATTCCGGGTCCGTCGACTGCGAGCACTGCCCTGACTCCGACTGCGATGAATCCGACGAGGAATGCGACTCGTCGCCGGTTCCCGCCAGATTGGCGGCTCCATGTCGACGGCCGCCCGGCGCCTTCTGCGGGATGGCCACGGTGGCCGAATCCTCGACCTCGTGCCGAACGGAACGCCCGGACGCAAACGAACTGATCTCCCCCTGGAGGCGCAGAAGCTCCGCATCGACGGGGGCGCGCGAACTCGATCCGCGGGCGGCCCGCGGCATGTGGTCGCTGACCGGTTTGATGACGTGCCTGTTGAAGGCCTCCGCGCCTTCGACGACCTTCGACTTGCGCAGAGGGACGGGGTCGGCCATCAGAGGTGAATCCACGAGGTCGTACCTCTTGAGGTACACCTTGGCGATCGCCTGGATGCTCGCGGTGACGGGCAGGGCGAGGAAGGCGCCCAGGGCGCCGAACACGGCGCCAAGCACCAGAACCGCGAGGAAGGCGATCGCGGGATTGAGGTCCATCGTGCGCTGGGAGATCTTCGGCGAGAGGATGAGGTTCTCGATCTGCTGATAGACGACAATGTAGACGAGAACGCCGATGGCATAGGGCAGCCCGTTCGACCCCCAGGCGAAGACCACTGGCAGCGCGCCGCCGATGTACGTCCCCACCGTGGGGATGAACTGGGATGTGATGCCGCAGAACAGGGCGAGCGGCAGCCACGATGGAACGTGGATGATCTCAAGGAAGATCGCCATGCAGGCCGCGTTGATGGCCGCGAGAATGGTCCGGGAAAAAAGGAACCCCGAAATCTGATCCTGGACGACGGTCCATGCCAGCAGGAAGCGCCTCTGCGTGACCGGCCCAAGCCACTGGCACAGGCTGCGCCGCATGCGCGGGCCCGCCGCCGACACGTAATAGGCCACCATAAGCACGGTGAGCAGATCCAGCAGGGCGCTGAACACCCCCATGGTCGTGCTCAGCGCCTGGCCTGCGAAGTCGGTGACCCAGGAGGTTTGGAGATTGTTGATGATCTCGCTTCCAAGGCTGGTCTTCTCGGGCAGGTCGAAGCCCGTGTGCTCGGAGATGAAGGCGGAGATCTCGTCGTACACCTCCGGCAGTCCCTTGACCATGGAGATCATCTGCTGCACGAACATGTTGCCGAACAGCGCAAGCAGCGCCACCACCAGCACCGTGAGCCCGGACAGGCAGACCGCGGAGGCCGCTCCCCGCCGCCAGCCGTGACGCACCATCATCAGCACCAGAGGCTCGATGGCCAGGGCGATGAACACCGCGACGATGATGTCGAGGACGATGAACGAGACCTTGCCCCAGGAGCGCCAGAGGAAATACGCGACGAAAACCGCGATGCCCGTGTACAGCAGGGCGCGACCCCACCACTCGGGCGGCCTGCGCGGATCCCCCTTGGCGGGGAACACCGACGCCAGGTCGATCTTCGACTCGTCGCGGTCGTTCATGGCTTCCCATACTAGCGTCGCACCATCGACGCCTTCGGGAATGCCGAACGGGCGAGGACACCGGACGGGCGACGGGTCGACGGGTGTAGACGTCTGCTTTTATCCTTGAAGCATGATGAACGTCTCAATCGTCATCCCGGCATGGAACGAGCAGGAGCGCATAGAGGCCTGCCTGACCAACGCCACGCGCCAGACGGTGGCCCCGCACGAGGTTCTCGTCGTGGACAACCGCTCCACCGACGCCACGCCCCGCATCGTCGAGGACTTCATCCGCGACCATCCGGATTCCCCCGTGCGCCTTCTCCATCAGGACGCCGAACAGGGTCTCATCCCCACCCGCAACTACGGGCTCGACCACGCCACCGGGGACGTGCTGGGACGCGTCGACGCCGACTGCATGCTCAAGCCCGACTGGGTGGAGGTCGTCTCGGGCATCTTCACCGAGGACCCCGAGGCCATGGGGGCCACGGGCCCCGTCGTCTACTACGACATGCCAGCCAAGCGCGTGGGACTCAGGGGCGACGACACGGTGCGCCGCCACACCTACAGGGCGGATGGCGGCCAGGTGCTGCTCTTCGGGTCGAACATGGCGCTGCGGGCCACGGCGTGGAGGGCCATAGCCGACGAGGTGTGCCCCGACAAGGAGGACGTCATGCACGAGGACCTGGACGTCTCGCTGCATCTGCTCGGCCATGGCATGAAGACGGTGTACTCCCGCCGGATGATCTGCGGGATCTCCGCCCGCCGCATCGACACCTCGTTCGCCTCGTTCCACAACTACATGAAGAGGTTCAGGAACACCTTCGAGGCCCATCCCGAGCACTGGCGCCGGCACCGCACCGAGCAGGCGCTGTACGCGGCCTATCCCGCGCTGCGGCTCTTCTATCCCGTCTACCAGAAGTACC
Source organism: uncultured Bifidobacterium sp. (assembly GCA_937876495.1). Lineage (GTDB taxonomy): Bacteria > Actinomycetota > Actinomycetes > Actinomycetales > Bifidobacteriaceae > Bifidobacterium. Next base: position 1,929 of record CALEGL010000069.1, on the reverse strand, counting down.
TGGACATGATGGACATCAATCCGGCCGAAAGGATCTGGCTCAAGGAGCAGTTCGAAATCGCCGAGAAGGAGGGCGAGGACGCCGACCGCCAGGATGCCGGCGACAAGGTCGCGGCTGCACGCTGAGACGACGGCAGGCCGCATGCCTCATAGGGGAGGAGACGGGCGGCCTGCCACGGCGAACCCCACGAACCGGAGTCGTCCTCCCGTCTCCGGTTCGCACGTCCCGACGGGTCCGAGGGGGGGATATGTCTGCCGACGAACCGATTCTTCCCATCGGAATCAGTCCCGATGGGAACATCGCTCCGCCGGAGTCAATGGAATCAATCCCGTGAACGGGAACGCTACTCCTTGGGCAGCTGGGAGATCCAGGAGGAGATGAGACGACTGCGCTTGCGTGCCAGCAGACGGGCCTTCACCCGGTGCCAAATGATCGTCGCCGCGAAAACCCCCGCGAAGACGAGAAAGACGATCCGGCATAGCGACGCCAGAGAATGCAGCAGGAAGGCCGCCGCCCACGACCCCATGAACAGCACCACTCCCACCATGAGCAGGAACGCCATCGCACAATCCCTTCGACGGATGGTCTTCCGGATTCGTATCCGGGGAATGCTCCGACCTCGCGCTTCCGTCTTCACGCTAGCGTGATATCCGGACTCTCCTCGGACTCGGAGTTCTCCGGCAGATAGCGTCCCTTCCGGATCTCCTGAAGAATCTCCTCCTCGTCGCGCGGTTCGGCGGGGACGTATCGATCCCCGCGGAATTCGCAGTCGACGTAGCACAGGGTCGCATCCACGTTCCCGAGCGGGATTCCCAACTGAATGGACAGAAGCAGCCGGTACACGTCCAGCTGGACCAGGCGGTTCCGTTTCTCCTCCGCCTTGCGAGGCCTTCTGCCGGTCTTCCAGTCGACGATGACGTACCGGCCGTCGGCATCGTCCGGCATGGCGTCGGGGTGCCGCGGGTCGAAGCCGCCCGCGAAGACCGAGTCCAGGCGGCCGTTGACCGGCATGCCGTCGAGGACCGCGGTGATGGAGGCCTCCACCGCGACGGGACGACGCCATGCCCATACGGAATCCGCCAGACGCCGACGCCACTCCTTCTCCCTGTCATCGAGGGAGTCGTCGGTTCCCATCTCGGCGAGGATGGAGGCGCGCTCGTCGGGCATGGCTGGACGGTCCCCGATCTCGTCGTCCAGAGCGGCGCCGAGGAAGCTCGCCGCCCACTCATGGAAGCGCGTCCCCCTGTCGGCCACCGCGGATGGGGCGTGCGGCATGGGGCGGAGGATGCTCAGGGCAAGTTCGCGGGAACCCCTTTCGTCGTTGCCGGCCGCCAGCGTCCGCTCCAGGGCGGTGGTCCCGAGGTTCATCCCGCGGCGCACCTCGTTGGCCCGCGCGAGGACGTTCGCGGAGGCCTTGACGGTGTCGGCCGCCTCGGAGAGTTCCTCGGCCCGTTTCGACAGCGGCATCTGCGCGGAGGACGTCGCGGACGACGCGTCCGGACGATTCTTCGCGGATTCCGCGCCGTCACCGGCCCGTCTCAGCGCATCACGCACCACGTCGGCGGTCATCCCGAGGATGTCCCGAGTGCGCTTCGCCACGTCGCCCGGCCAAGAGGCCGATGGCCCTTCCTGACTCTCCCGTGCCTGCTCGATGATGGATGAGAGGTCGTTGACCGCGATGTCGCCCAGCAATCCGTCGATGAAGGCCTGCGAATCCTTCTCGTCAGCCGCATCCCCCTCATCATCGCTCCCCCGAAGCCTCCGTACGAAGCCGATGGGCGCGGCGGCATCGGAGGGCAGCAGATCCGCGAACCGCAAGCGGCCTTCGTCGTCCCCGTCATTCTGAGGCCCGTCCGGAGACGTCGTGTCGACGACTTTGCCGACTGCGGCGGCGACGGCGCCATCAAGGGGCGTCACGCATCCGACGTC
>CALEGL010000068.1 GCA_937876495.1 uncultured Bifidobacterium sp. | reverse complement strand
GGTCCTCCCCGGCCCCCACGGGCAGGCCGATCTCCGCCGCGAGGGCGGCGTCGCGCAGGCCGGGCGTGGGCCGTCCGGTCCGTCCCGTGGTCGTGCGGGCGTGCAGCAGGGAGCTGACGATGGCGTCCTCGCTCGCCGCCGCCACGGCCCGGAAGCAGTCGTCCATGACGTTGTCGCTGAGACGGTCGACACGGTCGATAGCCGGCGTCCCAGTCCCGTCCTCCGCCGCCCAATGACTGATGCGGTTGGCGGTGCTGAAGGCCACCACGATCTCCCCGCTGCCGTTGCCCACGTAGCCGCCGCATCGTGCGATGCCCACCGTGACCCGGCGGGCCATGCGTCCGAGCTGGCGGGAGTCGGCGGGCAGGTCCGTCGCGAGGACCGTGACGATGCTGCCCGAGTCGCGCGCCGCACCGGCGGGGACCCCGTTCCCGGCTCGCCGGGCCAGCTCCCTTCCCACGGAGGCGCCGGCGACCCGGAGGCATTCCAGGGAGCCGAAGTTCGTCAGGCACAGGACGCCGACGACGAAGCGGCGGCCGTCGACGTCAACCGTCCGCGAGGCCGACCCGATCCCGCCCTTGAGGCCGAAGCAGGTCATCCCCGTGCCGGCCCCGATGGCGCCTTCCTCGAAGGTCGAGGAGGCGCCGCGAATGGCGTCCAGTCCATGTTCCGGAGTCACCGACAGAGCTCTGATGTCGTTGATCGGTCCGTCGTTGCATTCGAGGACGACCGGGTTGACCGTGGACGTGGTCACGCCGATGGCGGGATGCCCGTCCAGCGCATGACGCACCAGGGCCTCGAAGCACGAACCGCAGGAGAGCGTGTTGGTCAGGAGAATCGGCGTCTCCAGGGAGCCGAGCTCCCGCACCTGCACGAGCCCCATGCTTTTCCCGAAGCCATTGGACACGCAAGCCGCCGCGGGAAGCTTGTCGACGAAGCAGTCCCCGGGTGGCACAACGGCCGTCACACCGGTGCGAACGGCATGGTCCCCCTCCCCGGAGACGAGAGTGACGTGTCCGACCATCACCCCGGGCACGTCCGTGATGAGGTTCGCTGGCCCCGCAGGAGCCCCGCAGAGCTCGGCGTTGAGCACCCTCCCGATTCCCATCAGTCGTCTCCGCGGGAATCCGCCGGGGCCTGTGCCACGGGCGACTCGATCTGCGTTCTGATCGCGTCGCCAATCCGTCGCATATCGGCGAGGACGACGTCACGCATGTCGCCGAGTCCGCGATCCCAGTTGGCCAGGACGGCATAGGCGACGGCATCACCTGTGAATCCGTCACCGACCACGCCTACGTCGCATCGCACATCGGATTCGGTCCCCGTCTTGTGCCGCAGGGAGAAACCTGCGTCGGATGGCCAGTGCGCAAGCGGGTCGACCCCGAAGGCTCCCGAGACCATGGATGTGTCGGCATCGGCGCCCAGCCATCGTTCGACCAGCGCGGACTCCTCGGGGCCGATCAGCGTGCCCGCATGCATCCTTGCCATGTAGTCGCACAGTTCCGCGGCGCATCCGCGTGACATGTCGTCGGGCATGGATGCGTCGCGGGTCCACCGCACCTTGTCGAGAAGAGCCGACGTCCGGTATCCCAACAGATCGCGCGAGCAGTGCAGGACGGCGTCAAGACCCACGCGGCCGACGAGGAGGTTGGTCGCGTAGTTGTCGCTGAACGCCCCCACAAGGACGCACAGGTCGGCGATGCAGAGGTCTCGCTGCCGCAGGAGGTAGAGAAGCCCGGAGTCCTCCATGGGATCCTCGGGGCTTTCCTCGTCACGACTGATGACTTCGCCGGGATCAAGATCCCTGGCTACCATCCGCCGTGCAATCTCCGCAAGCAGGAAAAGCTTGCCGACGCTGGCCGTCTTCAGCGGCATCCCGGGATCATGCTCATAGAGAACTCCCGCGGCCGATGATGAACCGACGCGTCGTATGGACACCGACCAGCGTACCCGGGAATCGAGCGCCGGCCGGGGAAAGGACGTGACGGTCGGCATACCCTCATCTGAGCCGGCCGCGGATTCGGAAAAGAAGTCGGAAAAAGACACGTCCGACATTATGACGTCCGCAGATTTCACAAGTGCAACGCGAATCGTCGTCCGCGCGCAGAACGTCACGGCCGCGTCAGGGCCGCGTCACGACGGATCGGACGACGACGAAGACCCCGGCGCCCGCCAGGCGGGCCCGTCGCTCACCGAGGAGGCGAAGCGCGCGAGCTCCTGCGCCTGCGTACGGGCGGCGGCCATCTGCTCCCTCACCCTGCCCGGGGCCGTGCCGCCGCGGCCGTTGCGGGCGGTGACCGACCCCGTGGCGGAGAGCACGGAACGGACCTCGGGGGCCCTGTCCGCAGGGATATGCCCGTCGAAGACCCGTCGGAAGTCGTCGTCCGTCAGGTCCCACAGCTCCACGCCACGGCCCTCGGCCAGCCGCACGCAGGCTCCGGACATCTCATGGGCGTGACGGAACGGCACCCCCTGGCGCACCAGCCATTCGGCGATGTCGGTGGCGAGGGCGAACCCCGTGGGCGCCTGCGCCTCGAGCCGCGTATGGTCGAACACCATGGTGCGCACCATGCCGGCGAAGGCCGGAAGCAGGGTCTCCAGGGTGTCCACCTGGTCGAAGACGGCCTCCTTGTCCTCCTGCAGGTCGCGGGCGTAGGCGGTGGGCAGTCCCTTGAGCGTGGCGAGCAGGCCCGTCAGGTCCCACAGCTCCACGCCACGGCCCTCGGCCAGCCGCACGCAGGCTCCGGACATCTCATGGGCGTGACGGAACGGCACCCCCTGGCGCACCAGCCATTCGGCGATGTCGGTGGCGAGGGCGAACCCCGTGGGCGCCTGCGCCTCGAGCCGCGTATGGTCGAACACCATGGTGCGCACCATGCCGGCGAAGGCCGGAAGCAGGGTCTCCAGGGTGTCCACCTGGTCGAAGACGGCCTCCTTGTCCTCCTGCAGGTCGCGGGCGTAGGCGGTGGGCAGTCCCTTGAGCGTGGCGAGCAGGCCCGTCAGGTCGCCGATGAGTCTGCCGGCCTTGCCGCGGGTGAGCTCGGCGACGTCGGGGTTCTTCTTCTGGGGCATGATGGACGAGCCCGTCGACCAGGCGTCATCCAGCCGGACGAAGGCGAACTCCTGGGTGTTCCAGATGATGATCTCCTCGCTGAAACGCGACAGGTCGACGCCGAGCATGGCGGCCACGAAGGCGAATTCGGCGACAGTGTCACGGCTGGAGGTCCCGTCCACGGAGTTGTCGGTGACCCGGGAGAAGCCCAGTTCACGCGACACCGCCACGGGGTCGAGGCCGAGAGTGCTTCCCGCAAGCGCCCCCGATCCGTAGGGGCTGGCGTCGGCTCGGCGGTCCCAGTCGACGAGCCGCTGCACATCGCGCAGAAAAGGCCAGACATGGGCCATGAGCTGGTGGGACAGGAGAATCGGCTGGGCGTGCTGCATATGGGTGCGTCCCGGCATCACCGTCGTGCCCGCGCGATCGGCCTGGTCGAGAAGGGCGTCGACGACCCCCAGCACCCCGCCTGCGACGAGCCGGGCATGGCGGCGCAGCCACATGCGGATCAGCGTGGCGATCTGGTCGTTGCGGGAGCGTCCGGCGCGCAGCTTGCCGCCGAGCTCGTCCCCCGCTATCTCGATGAGGCCGCGCTCCAGGGCCGTCGCTTCGTCCTCGTCGGATTCGACGGGGGCGAAGCTGCCGTCATCCACACGCCGCTGCAGCTCGTCAAGCGCCGCCTCCATGCGGGAGAGCTCGTCCTCGCTGAGCAGACCGGCCCGTCCCAGTGCGCGCGCATGGGCGCGCGACCCGGCGATACCCTCGTCTGCGAGATGCCAGCTCAACTGCGCGCACCACGACCGACCGCCCAGTTCACGCTCCCGACCGTGGCCCAACGCCCTCCCCCATCGGGTCCCTGCCCCCCCCCCCCGCCTGCCCCTCCCTCTCTCTGC
>CALEGL010000067.1 GCA_937876495.1 uncultured Bifidobacterium sp. | reverse complement strand
CGATCCGCAGAACCGCTCCAAGCGCGCCGTCGGCCACGGGCGCCAGCGGATCCCCAGACGCCGCGGTCCCGCAGGAGCCGTCGGCCGCGACGGCATGGGACGAAAGATGTCTGACGAGCAGCGAGCACAGCGCGGGCACTGTGCGGTCGGGACCCCTGGAGGATGAATCCGAGGAACTTGGCTCTTCGACGACGACGTGGACGTCCGGGAACGCCTCTCCGGACGACGCCGCATCGGCACCGCCCTCATGGGTCCTCCCCGTCCCCACGAAGGATGGGGGGAGGTTTGACTCGCCGCCCGCCATCCCTCTCCAGAGTCCGGCAAGACCCGCCAGTTTCCCGGACGCCACGTCCGTCTCCGGGGAATCCCCCCCAGCCGCGGCCATCGTCACAACGGAGGACAGCAGGGAGAGCACCGCGGACAGACGGATGGACCGGTAATGATTGGTGGATTCCGCCACTGGCACCTCGCACAGTGGGCTTGACAGATAGGTCTCGAGCTCATCCATGAGCATGCGGTTCTCCTGCACGGTCAGAGGGACATGCGAGGCCTTGTCCATGTCAGGGTCCTCGTCGAGGTCAAAGACGCCGTTGCGCATCCGGGCCAGACGCAGCAGGGAGAGCAGCCCCTGGACGAGGGGGTCGGAGGCGAAAGGCCGGGTCACCGAGGAATAGCGAACGGGAACCCCGGAGGCCCGAAGGGCCTCGCCGAAGGACCGCACGGTGGAGTTGTCATGGGCGATGACGGCCATGTCGCTCCAGCGTGCCCCCTCCAGATGCGCATCGACGATCCGGCGGACGATGTCGTCCCTCTCCTGGGCGGGCGATCCGTAGAGCAGACCGGAGACATCCATCCTGCCCTGGGCGAGCAGCGGGTCGCCCACGGGCAGCTCGGCTCCGGACAACGCCCCATGCAGATCGGGAAGCTTTTCGGGACGCTGCGGAAGAGCGGGCAGACCCTCCTCGTCCGAGGTGATGGACAGCGAGATCCTCGAGGCGAGGACGTCGCGGTAGCTCGCGTCATCCGGAGACGCGGCGGCGGACGAGGGACCGAGCTCGACGGGGACGGCACCGAGCCGGCCAAGCGCCGGAACGGCGGACGACCGTGAGTCGACGACCGGCGCGGTCTCGACGACGCGGCGCAGCAGGGCATCCGGGGAGGCTCCGCGGAAGGTCTGCACGGCCTCGTCGGGGTTGGCCACGAGGATGACATGGGACACGGGCTCCAGGGCGCGCAGGAACTCCATTCCAGCCACGGTGACGTCCTGGGCGTCATCGACGATGATGGTCGCGGGGACCGCGGAGGCGCATGCTCGGGGATGCTCCAGCAGCTCACGCGTCGCGGCTCTGAACAGAGTCGACGAATCGCGACGGAACTCGCCGTTGAACCTCCGCGCCACGAGCTCGGAGTACTCCCCGCGCAGGGTGAGGGCGAGACGCCACTGCAGATGCAGACGATCGCGGACATCGAATCCCTCGGACTCGCCGCCGGCCGTCACGGACGACGTCTGCGCGGAGCGTAGGCGCCCCAGAATGACGTTCTGGTCGTCCTTGGAATCGGCCACCTCGGTGACGCGGGCGAACATCTCCCTGAGCTGTGCGACGAAGGCGGGAGTCAGGCATCTCTTGAACATATCCGACGTCGTCTGATTCGACGGATGATAGTCGATTCCGTCCACGCCCCGGCCGTCGTCCGATTTCCCGGTGAAATAGGCGGCCAGCAGCCGGCAGGTGTCACACTGATCACCCTGCTTGGCATGACGACGGTGGACGCCGAGGACTTCGTTCACCAGAGCGTCCTGCTCGGCGCCGTTGAGAAGCCGTGGGGGCTTGGCATGGCGCGCGGAGCGCGCACGGGAGAGAACGGCGAAGGCCAGAGCGGGGAGCGTCGTGACGAGTCTGGGGGTGACGGTGGAGCCTATACGGGGTAGAAGCTTCGCGTTGATGTCCCGCGCGACCCTGCGCAAGGAGCACGCCATCAGGGCGGGCGGCGCGGACCGGAAGACCGACCGGGCGGGATCGGATCTGTTCCGCTTCTCGGACGACTTCAGCAGACGCACCAGCGTATCCAGGGCGAAGCGCGTCTTGCCCGACCGCGGAGGACCCATGACGAGCATCGCGCGGGCGACGCCGCCGTCCGCGTCCCGCAGACGGCCGGCGAGAAGATCGTCGACTCTCCGTGATGCTTCGAAAACCACCCCGTCCGATTCGTCCGACATCCGCCACCTCGTCTTTCCGCCGGCCGATGGATGGCTGCGGTTCCCGTCGCCGGAGCCCATGACCCGCTGCATCCCTCAACCGGACAATACCTCCCTAGTCTTCCGCATCTTCACAGCATGTCGCAGGTCCGACAGCGTCATCACCGGATATGGGGCGGCCGGCGGAAACCGGAATCCCGTCCGCATATGACCCAGGACGCGGACCGTCCCGTATCCGGCTCTCCGCTGACAGACGTCCCGCACCCGGGTCTCCGCCTAGACTGGAGCAGCGGACCCGACGAACACGGACACCAGGAAGGAGACACGCCGATGACGGGCATGAGGGATGTAGCGGCGAAGGCCGGCGTGGCGCTGAGCACCGTTTCCCTCGTCGTCAACGCAACGGGCTACGTCTCCGAGGGCGCACGCAAGAAGGTGCTCGCGGCCATGAAGGAGCTCGACTACGTGCCCAACGAGCTGGCTCGCAACCTCCACCGCAACCGCACCGACCTCATCGGCGTCATCGTCCCCACGATCCGCCATCCCTTCTTCGCCACTCTCACCGCCGCCATCCAGCATCGCCTCGCCGACCGGGGGCTGCGCACGCTGCTGTGCTCCACGGCCGACGCCGAGCACGGTGAGGCCGAGTACGTCGACATGCTGCGCCGTCGCATGATGGACGGCATCGTCGTGGCCTCCCACACCGACCATGGCAGGGCCTACTGGACGTCCATAGGCCGGCCCGTCGTGGCGTTCGACCGCGTTCTTGGTCAGGGGATCCCCACCGTGGCCTCAGATCACGGGCACGGCGGCGACCTGGTCGCCGACCTGC
>CALEGL010000066.1 GCA_937876495.1 uncultured Bifidobacterium sp. | reverse complement strand
CATGGGGAATCGTGCCGATGACGATGACATGTCTGATGACGGGCCACATGATGCGGGCGCAGACGAGCAATCCGACCATAATGCCTCCCGTCGGGTGATGGAATCCATCCCGCTACGCCGAACGACTGTATCCGATGAAGCTGGGAGTGTGGATGCCGCGTGATGCCATGGGGATGCCACCATCCCTGCCGCGTGCGGGTTCGATGCGCGTGCTCCGAGGTGGTAAGAGGACTCCCGGCAAGTTCCCATGAAATCCCATGGTTGAAGGGCGACAGTCATGGAATGGCGGGAGTCGTCCCGCGGAGGAGGCGTTCTCGTCTCCCCTTCCGATTCGTTCGATACGAGGTGATGAGGTCGTGCGAGGAAAGATATGCTCCGTTCCGATGTGTGACAGGACGGCCGTCTCCCTCTGGGACACGCTTCGCAAGGCTCCTTCGGACGACTCCGCTTCCCCCGCGACCCTCCCCGTCTGCGAACTGCATGCCTGGGTGCTGTCGCACGGCGGTCATATCAGCCTCACCTACCGGGGCTGAACGCCAGCGCCCGTAGCTGTCGGCTTCCGGTTATGCCGTCCCCGTCTGCCGGATCATCCTGGTCTTGGCGAAGGGCTCTACGGAATGACCGTGTCCACGGGGTGTCGGATTCCCCGGATCGGTGTGCTTATCGGTTCCGTTCGCCGTTTCCCCTCATATCCGGCTCTGACCTAGGGCGACGGAAGCCGGGATCGCGCCATGACGGGGATGGCGGGTCGTGCGGTCGAGTTGCTCGCGTCGCTCCAGCACGGACGCTCGCAACGCATCGCCGCCGGCGAGGGCCTCGTCCCATCGTTCCGCCAGCGGCTGGGCCTCCTGCGGACCGACGAGCCGGTCGTCCCCGACGATGAGTGCGGAGTCGCCGACGTCCGTCGTCACCGGAACCACGCCGCAGGCCATGGCCTCCATAAGGCTCAGAGGCGATGCCTCCCCGTAGGAGGAGGTGAGAACGGCAAGGTCCGCCACGGGGTACACGTTCTCCATGGCGTTGCGGATGCCGATTCTCAGGAATCGATGATGGAGGTCTTCCGGCACATGATGGTCGAGCAGGTTCTGCAGGTCGCCGTTGTCCTCCGTCATTCCCGCCCCGCACATGACGAACCAGGCGTCGGGGCGGTTCTCCAGCAGGAGCGCCGCCGTGCGGATGAACAGGGGGATGTTCTTCATCCCCGCGTATCGGGCGGAGATGAGGATGACAGGCGCCTGTGCGGGGATGCCCAGCGCGCTGCGGGCGCGTCCGCGCCGTCGGGAGGAGGGCGTGAAACGCGTGAGATCGACCCCGTTGGGGATGACGGGAAGCATGTCGTCCGGAAGGCCGAAGGCGCTCGCATACGCCTGCCGTACGGAATAGGCGCAGCAGACGGCCAGACGCACGGTTCCGTCGGCCAGGCAGTCACGCAGCGCGGAGACGCCCCCACCCTGGTTCGCGGGATCGGAGCGGTGCAGGGCCACGACCACCGGGCGTTCGACGCCGCCGATGCGTCTCAGCAGCGCCAGCGGCTGCTCCTTGAGCGAGAACAGCACGTCCGACCCGCGCATGAGCTGTTCGGCGAACAGCAGGTCCATGTCGGAGTACTCGTCCTCCGCGGACCGCGTCAGCCAGTGCAGTCCTACCTGGGCCTCGGTGAGCATGGCGTGGGGCAGGGAGGCGTGGATGTCCTGGATGGAATGCTCTCGCTGGACACGGCTGGTGTAGCTCAGCACGTCGTGTCGCTGGTCGGAATGATGCTGCAGCCAGGAGACGATGCTCGCATGCATGATGGGTGAGCCTCCCTGGAACAGACCGTCCATCAGGGACAGAACGATGTGCTTGTCGGGCATTGCGCTTCCTTCCTTTTATCGGCACTTGAGGGAGGTGTTCTCCGCCCCTGTGTGATCCCGTGTGATTCCGTATGATCGTCATCGTGGACGAAGGTGTTCTGTGATTCTCCGTGTCCTGGCCTGGACCGGAGGAATGGGAACAACCGGAATTCAGCAGTTCTACCACTGGTCGTTTGACGTCAGCCGAAAGAAATAAAAAGAAAGCGGGGCTTCTTCGGAAGCGTTCTGTGCAGATGATCATGCTTTGCCGCCGCCGTTATCGATGGGTTCACTATAATATAAGATGGATTTTTCGATGTGAGTGGATTTTCCGGTCGGGAATCGGAAGCCGGGAATCGGAAACGGAGGCGGGCGGATGGGAAGAGCCCTGCGGATGGATGATGCCATGTCAATGAGCGGTTGCCACCGATGAGCCGCCATGCATCGTCACATGCTCGTCAAGCCGTTCGTCGTCATCGTATCTGGCCGTGGATCGTCGGTCTGATCGTCCTTCTGCTGCTCGTATGCGCCGCCATGGCGGGCGTCGTCGGACTGCGCCTGTATTCCCAGGCCAGACAGGTGCGCAGCTATGAACAGCAGGCCCTGCAGTCCCTGAGCAGCATATCCGACCTGTCCGACTCGACGAAGCTCAAGACAGTGTCGGCGAATATCGCATCAGCGCAGGCGGATACCGCCAAGGCCAGGACCATCGCCCACGGACGTCTGTGGAACATCGCGGCCGCCCTTCCCTCCATCGGCGGCGACGTCGGCACCGTGCAGGGGATGACGGACGTCCTGCACGCCATCGTCTCCACATCCGTCCCGCAGCTGGTGGACGTCGTCAGCACCCTGCAGAACTCGCAGCTGAGCGACGGATCGGGTGGAATCAATCTCAAGCCCATCCTGGCCTCGCAATCGTCCATCAAGAAGGTCGCCGACGAATTCTCCGCCCAGGTGAAGGCCTATGACGCCCTGACGACGCCGAGGACCTCCACGGTGAAAGCCGCCTATCTCAGCGGGAGGACCAAGCTGACCTCCGTCGCCGACACGGTGGACAAGCTGTCGAACGCCTTCCAGATCCTGCCCGGGTTCCTCGGATCCGGGCAGACCCGCACCTATGCGGTCATGGCGATGACCACATCCGAGATGCGTTCCTCCGGAGGCCTCATCGGATCCGTCGGCGTGATGGCCACCGACAACGGCAAGATCACCATCGGGGATTTCCGATCCAACACGGAGTACATCCCCTACGGGGACGGCGATCCCACATCCGACGAGACGCGTCTGTTCAGCGCATGGGGCCCGCTGAAGATGTCCTTTGACATCCGCGACCTGGCCGTGTTCCCCGACACCTCGCGCACGGCTGAGGCGATGAGGTACATCTGGAACCAGACGAGCTGGGGGAGCGGGACCACCCTGGACGGCGTCGTGCTCGTCGACCCGGTCTTCCTCCAGGACCTTGTCGCCATCAACGGGAACGTGACGCTTTCCGACGGCACCGTGCTCACGGGGAGCAATACCGCCGAGTTCCTTCTCAACACCGTGTATAAGAAGTATCCGACCTCACAACAGGATGCGCTTTTCGGGGAGGTTGCCGAGCAGGCGGTGGGAAGCATGTTCAAGGACGTGAACCTGGCGAAGCTGGTGAAGGTCGGCACGGCGATGAGCACGATGGCCGAAGGGCGCCACTTCTCCATGTACTCCTTCGATTCGGACACTCAGAAGACGCTGTCCTCCGCCGGCTTCACGGCAAGCACGCCCAGCAGCGAGACGGATCCCTCGGTCGGCGTGTACCTCACCGAGCAGAACCCGTCCAAGATGGGCTGGTACATCCACCGCACCTCCACGGTCACCAGACTCAGCTGCAACTCCAACGGCTCGCAGACCTACCGGGTGACCTATCGCATGGTCAACACGCTCAAGTCCTCCCAGGTCTCGTCCCTGCCCGAATACATCCGAGGCGTGGCCTCGGCCAAGCATCCGGGCTATGGCATCGAGAAAACCCTCATCTATCCGCCGGCGGGCGGAAGCATATCCGGATTGACCATCAGCGGGACGCACACCAATCCGCAGGGAACGACCATGAACGGCAAGAAGCTCTACGCGAGCAACATCACGCTGGCTCCCGGGGCCTCGTCGACCATATCCTTCACCGTGACCACCTCCACCAAGGCGACCTCCGACCTGACCATCGACCAGACACCCATGGGCTGGGCGGAATCAGGCGTCACCTCGGAGACGAGCGCCTGCACGATCGGAAGCAAGTGATGCGCGTCCTCGTCGTCTGCACCGGGAACGTCTGCCGGTCCCCTATGGGCGAACTATTGCTGGCACGGTATCTGGAGGGCACATCGATACAGGTGTCCAGCGCGGGTACGCGCGGACTTCCCAGTCATCATATCGACCCCTCCAGCGCCCGTCTGCTTGATGCTGTGGGCATCGATTCCGGAGGGTTCCGCTCTCGGAGACTCACTCGGCCGATGGTCTTGTCGGCCGATCTCATCCTGTGCTTCGAGAAGCGGCAACGCCGGGATATCGTCTCTCTGGCCCCCACGGCCGTGCGGTACACCTTCCTCCTGGGGGAGTTCGCGCAGATGTGCGAATACTGCGCACGCCGAGGGACGGTCACCGGACTGACGATCCAGGAACGCCTGCTGTCGGTTATCCGCCATTCCGCCATGGTTCGGCCTATGCTCGCCGAAACACCGGACATCGTCGATCCCATCGGGAAGGACTTCGCGGTCTTCGAGCAGGCGGCCGAGGAGACGAACGCCGCGCTCAGACGCATCCTGACGAGCATGCGCAAGCATTACGCGGAGCCATCCGTGGCTCGATCATCGCGTGATGGTAGACTGTCCGCTGTTTGACGAATTTCGGGGAGAACGGGAATCACTGTGACAATCGCTGACCTTTGGCATATCCTCCGCAAGCATATGACGACGGTGGTCCTCGTCTTCGTAACGGTGTTCGCCGCCGTCGCGGTCGTGACCTTCGTCATGCCGCCGAAATACACTGCCACCGCTGAGCTCTTCGCCACATACACATCGCAATCGGATTCACAGGACACCTCCTCCGACATGAATTCCGGGGCGTCCTACCTGTCCACGCAGATCAAAACGTATCCCTCCCTCGTCAAGACGCAGGCCATCCTCAAGCCGGTGATTCGTGACCTTGGCCTCGACATGACCGTCGACGACCTTGCCGACGAGGTGACGGCCACGAATCCGACGAACGCCTTCATGGTCGACATCAGCGTGGAGAATGGGGACGCCGCGCAGTCGGCGGCCATCGCCAACAGCGTGGCGGAGAATCTCTTGGAGCAGATCTCCTCGTCTCTGTACAGCAGCAGCGGCACCGGCAGCTCGCCCATCAAGCTCAGCGTGGTCCAGAAGGCGCAGACGCCGACGTCTCCGAGTTCGCCCAAGATTCCTTTGTATCTGGCGGTGGGATTCGTCCTCGCCGTCATTCTTGCGGTTGTCGCTGCTCTGCTGAAAGATATCCTGAACACCAAAGTGGACAGTGTGGAGGACGTCAAGGGGATTACCGACACATCCTCCCTGGGAAGCGTGCCGCGATCGGAGTCCTTCTCTGACGAGGCCCCGTCCGTCGTCTCGCATCCCAACAGCATGGAGGCCGAGGAATTCCGGCGCATCCGGTCCAACATCTCCTTCCTCAGTCCGAATGCGACGGAGAGGGGGCATCTGCTTGTCATCACCTCGACCGAACCCTCCGAAGGCAAGACCACGGTGTCAGTCAACACCGCCGCGGCCATCGCCGAGGACGGGAAGACGGTACTGCTCATCGACGCCGATCTGAGGCACCCCTCCGTCGCCCACAGGCTCAAAATCGAGGGGCATGTGGGTCTGTCGCATATCCTGTCGGGCCAGGCGACGCCTCGTGACGTGGTCCAGCCCTACTGGAAGCCGAACCTGCATATCCTTCCCGCCGGGAAGCGTCCCGCTAACGCCAGTATCCTTCTCAATTCGGACATCATGCGCGAGCTCCTTGAGCAGGCTCTCAAGCAGTACGATTACGTGGTCATCGACACGGCCCCCATGACGGTCGCCAATGATGCGACCATCTTCGGCAGGGTCGCCGATGGGGTCATCTTGGTCGTCGGTCGCGGAGTCGCGGACAAGAAGGATCTCAAGACCATGGTGGATTCGTTGAAGACCGCAGAGGTTCCGGTCTTCGGGTTCATTCTCAATTTCGCGAATCCCAAGAAGATTCATTCGAGCAACTATTACTATTACTATTCAGAGAACCCTCGCAGAAGTCGGCGCCAGTCCAAGGGGAAGCATCTGTGACTCCGGGGTCCTATCCCGATTTCGGACGTGTGGCCTGGAACGGTCGGCTGCGAATCGGACGATGACGGTTCTGCTGCTCGGCATCGTGGTGGCGTATGAGTTCGGGGTCTTCGGCGGAGAAGGTGGGGCGCGATGAACGGTGGCGAGGGTCCGCAGTCGGGAGATTACCTGAAGTTCCCCACGTCCAGTGACTCATCCGATCGTTCTGGATCGGCGGCAGAGCGTGTACCCAGAAGGGGGAATCGCGGATTCGCGTCCTTCTCTACAGGCAGCGGGACCATCGAGGCTTCCGATTCCTCCCCCTTGTCTTCTCCGAGCGAACGGATGGCTCCTGCGGGCAGGGACATCGTCGACACCCAATGGGATATCCCCTTCATCGACTTCGCCACCGTGGAAAGGGGCGTCTCAGCAGACAGCAGGAAGAATGCAAGGTCGCATCGCGCGGCCGCCGGTCATTCCTTCTTCTCCGAAGATACCGTTGCCGTGGATGCTGCTACCACGCAGGGGACCGATGAGTCCTCCGTGAGCAGACCGACAAAATCGGCGACGGAGGATTTCTGGTCTCTGTTCGAGGAGACCCCTGATTCCACCGCCGACGGTTTGACGACTCATATATCCTTTGACCGTTCATCGGTTTCCTCCGGTTCTGATATGCGCGGGGAGGGTCCTCATGTCACATTCGTTGGGCGGAAGCCGACTCCATCCGAGGACGATGGGACGAGCATCATTCTTCCTCCTTCCCCACCGGTCCAAGGTAGCGCCACGACGATCCGACCCGCAACGGGACGCATCCTGCATGCATCGGCGTCATCCGCACGGTATCGGGCGAATCATGGCACACGCAACCGCATCATCATTGTTGTTCTCGTCATCATCGCCATCCTTGCATTGGCCGTTTCCGGGATTGTCTGGGGAATCAACCGGCATCAATCCATGGCCCATGACACGGCCTATGAACGATGCGCGTCATCCCTGCAAAGGTACGGCACCCAGGCGGCATCACTAAGGACGGCGCTGTCATCCGCTTCCGCCGCAACAGCGGTGACCTCCGCGCAGGTGGAGGACTCCTCCACCGTGAAGAGGCTTGCCAAAGTGGTTTCCTCGGCGAAGGCGCTTCAATCCGGACGGACATGCTCGGCTTCGATGTCGACCACGGCATTGTCATCCGCGGCCACGGTTAATATCGCCGACGCCGAGAGGGCCAAGAAACTTGCCGTATCCGTAGAGAATTCCTCGGAGGCAGTTCTTAAGAGTCAGGAGGCTAAGACCGCCGCGGATGAGAAGACGAAGACGGCGAAGGCGAAAGACGAGCTATCGTCAGCAATCTCATCAGGTGAGACCCTTCTGGCGAACAGCAGCGGCAAAGTCGCCGACGAATCAACAAGAACCGCCTTGGAGACCGAGCTGTCGAACGCCGAATCTGTGCTGTCGGATGACGGATCCGATGCCGCGGCATACTCGTCGTCGACGGCCGCCGTGAAATCAGCGATGGATGCGGTCACCCAGTCCATGCAGACGCTGGCGGAAGAGAACGCCGCCCAGACGTCGGCGAGTCCATCGGCAACGGGCGGCTCCGACAGCGAATCGTTGGGATCGGGGACGACGGGAGCGGGAACGGAATCATCCTCCGAAACGGGATCCTTGCAGACGGGTTCGTCTTCAGAATCAACCGGGAAGACGGATGGCCAGTGATCGGGGACGTCATCATCGACGACTGACGAGGACAGTGGTGGTAGTGGGTCGTCCTCCACCAGTGGGAATGGCTCGGGTTCGGGAAACTCGGGTGATGCTTCCGATGGCGGCTGCGGCACCGTGGGCGGCTCGTGTGCGGCTGGGTGAGCGACCGCCGTGTGCCGCCCTGCTGAGGTTCCAGGCGACGGCTGAATGCAGAGGTGATGCAATTCGTATCATCTTCGAGCCGCCGCCCTTGTGTCGCCGTTTCTCTCGGCTGCGATTCCTGCACTCTGCGGATGTGGGGATGATTTATCACAGCGAATAAATACGCGGATCGAATGGCCGTGCAAAGGGTGGGACGAGTTTTCCGTGTGCATTACGACGTGCATTGCGACTCTGCAACACGCGGATACGCCACATGATGATAGGCCATCTCGACCACGTTTCCGGTCGGGACGGCGCATCATGGCATTCGCAAGAGTTGGTGCTCTTAGTAGCTCTTGTTCGCCAGCCAGTGGGAATATGCGCCCTGCACGCCGCCGTAGCGCGACGCGCAGTAGCTCCAGAACCATTTGAGCTGGGTCTGGTAGTTGGTCGCCCAGTCGGAGCCGGCCGAGGCCATCTTGCTGCCTGGAAGGGCCTGGGGAAGTCCATAGGCGCCGCTGGGGTTCTGCGCGTTGACGCGCCAGCCGGACTCATGACTGATGATGTACACGGTGGCGGTGAAGTCGGCCTCGGTGTATCCGTTCGCCAGCATGTAGTCGTGCGCCCACTGCTGCATGGTCCCCACGGGCGTCGTCGTGCCGATGCTGGAGCTGGCGGATGACGACGAAGAGGAGGAGGACGACGTGGACCCCGTCCCCACGAGAACGACCTTGTCGACCGGGGCCTTCTTGACGTAGGAGGTGAAGACGTTGGAGGACACGACCTTGCCGCCGGATCGGGTGACGAGGCTTGTGGTCTCCATGACGCCCTTGGATCCTTCGGTCTGGACCTTCTTCGTCCCCTTGGGAAGGGCGGAGGTCTGTTTGGTCACGACGTTGTAGTCGATGCTTTCATCCGTGGTCTGCAGATCGGCAGAGGCGCGGTCGATGGTGATGACCGTCGATTCCGTGACCTTGGTGGTGAGCGACGGCGAAACCGTGTCATCCGGGTCGAGCGTGATGTCGCCCGCATCCAGAACCGACTTGACGTCCGTGAAGTCGGTTCCCAGCACCACGCGGGATTTGCCGTTGATCTCGACCGTCACATATGAGGTCCCATCCGATGTGCCCGAAAGCGGCTTGCGGTCCTCGCTGCGGGAGACGTTCAACGCGTCCGTGTCCGTAGCGGAGTAGGAAGTGACTCGGGATGACGATGCGCTGCGGCGAGCCACATAGAAGCTCCGCGTGACCACGGCACCGGTGACCAGAAGGGAGATTGCCGCGACGATCGCCACGATTCTCATCCACTGTCGCATGCTGAGCGAGCTGAGGGTGGGTGTTCGCCTACGGTGACTGGCCATTGCTCTCCTTGGTCGGACCTTCGTCTTCCATACGCAAATGGACGTACGTCGTCGTCCCTTCTGCCCGTCGTCCAACGCTGGATGCACGACACGGCGACCGCTGATTGCGTATGCGGCATCCATGGTAGACGTCGGTGATGACGACGCCAAACGGCCCCGGACGATGGGTTTCGTCCGGGGCCGTTCGTCCTGTTTGTATGACGTCTATTCCTTCGCATTCGCGGCGGCGGCCATATCGAGCTTGCGGGTCTGCTCGATGAGGTCGTCGAGATCCGATGCGCGAAGCGCGCCCGCCTGCTTGAAGATGATCTGCCCCTGCTTGGCGACCAGCAGCGTCGGGACGGCCCTGATGTCCGCGGCCGCAGCCAGTTCCTGGTTGGCGTCGATGTCCACCTTGGCGAACACGATGTCGGGGTTCGTCTCGCTCGCCTTCTCGAAGATGGGGCCGAAGGCTCGGCACGGACCGCACCAGGTCGCCCAGAAGTCGACGAACACGATGGGGTTGTCGGTTATGGTCTTGTCGAATGTCTGCGTGGTCACGGCCTGTGTCGCCATTGCGGTGTCCTTTCGGATTCCGGACGTATGTCCGGAGTGCTTGCTTCCTGTGATGCCGCGGTGCGTCCGGTGTCCGGCGAACCGCCTCCCTCAAGCTTCCCAGCACCTGAGGTCATCGCCACGCCGGTTTGCTGAAGGCGCATACCGGTGGGGGGTATCCGGGTGCGATGGGTCACGGGTCGGACGCAGGTACCATGCGCGATGCGAAGGCGCGGCTGGGGGCGATGAAACGTAGTCCGGTGTGATAATGGGTGTCATGCCAGTCCTGAACGATGAAGTGCCCGACGACGACTTCGATGCGGGCCGTCGCCGCGGAGAGTTCGACAACATCACCCCCGAGGATTTCGTGCACGGATCCGTCCGCGGGAATCCCCCCGGATGGCTGGGGCCCGATGACATCGACCGTGTCAGGCGTCAGACGCCCATCCCGTACGTCGAGATCGTTCCCGTCCGTACGGACGACTTCGGCAGGGTGACCCAGATCGGTTCGCTGCTGCGGGTCACCGAGGATGGGACGGTGGTGCGGACGCTCATCGCCGGGCGCGTCCTCTTCCATGAGACGCTGCGGGAGGCCATCGCGCGCAACATCGCCAAGGATCTGGGCGAGATCGCCCTGCCCATGCTTCCGGCGAGCCCCGTGCCGTTCACCGTGGCGGAGTTCTTCCCCACGCCCGGCGTCTCCGAGTTCTACGACCCCCGCCAGCATGCCATCGCCCTGTGCTACGTCGTCCCCGTGCCGGGCGATTGCAAGCCGCAGGACGAGATGCTGGACGTCGAATGGTGCGACGCCTCCTCGCGGGAGGACATTGAGGCCCTGATCTCCCAGATGGCGAACGGGCACGGTCTCATCGTGCGCCGCGCGCTGGCCTGGGCGGGCCTGTAGTGTGGTGGACGGCATGAACGGGCGCCGGACGTCCCCGATGGAGGGCGTCGAGGGAGAGGATGCCGTATGGCCATGGTTCTGAACAACACGGTGTACAGGGACGCCGAGGGGAGCGAAGGCGTGGTTCCGCTGGTCCTCGTCCACGCCTTCCCCGTCGACCATCGCATGTGGGATGACTGCGCGCTGCGCGTCATCGCGCTTTCCGATGAGAGGGGTCTGCCCGCCTTCCCCGTCTGGGCGCCTGACACCCCCGGTTCGGGGGAGTCCCCCGTCCCCGCTGACGAAGACTGTGGTCCCCGGGCCGCCGATGGGTCATATCCGGAGGCCCTTGATCGCCTTGTCGACGCCCATGCCGAGCTCGTCAGAAGCGCTGGATATCGTGGCGCCGTCTGGGTCGGGCTGTCGATGGGAGGCTATGTGGCGATTGGCATGCAGCGTCGCCATCCCGATATGATGGCCGGGCTGGCCCTGTGCGACACACGTGTGTCCGTGGATGCCCCGGCCGCCCGGCAGGGGCGTCTGCGCTGCGCCGAGGAGAGCCTGCGGACGCGCAGCGTCGAGCCCGTCATGCATTTCGCCGAACCCCAGCCGGGCGACTCCGCGTTCAAGAGGTCGTCTGGATTCGTCGCACGCTTCTCGCTCTGGATCCGCTCACAGACGCCGGAGGGCATCGCCTGGCGTCAGTGCATGGCGGCCGGCCGGCCCGATATGACCGACGAGCTGCCTCGGGTAAGCGTGCCCGCCGCCGTGGTCAGCGGCGAACGTGACCCCTCGAGCCCGCCCGAGACGATGGCTCCGCTAGCCAGGGCGATGACGGGGACGAATGCGCGGTTCACGCGGATTCCCGACTGCGGTCATTTCAGCGCCGTGGAGAAGCCGGACGTCGTGGCTGGCGCTCTCGTCGACCTGATGGCTCGCGTCCTGGCGTCAGAGGGGCGGGAATGACGGACGACCGATCTGCTGATGCCCGTCCGGAGGGTTCCCCGTCGAG
>CALEGL010000065.1 GCA_937876495.1 uncultured Bifidobacterium sp. | reverse complement strand
TGGGGGGGGTGTGGGGGGCGGTGCGGATGATGAGCGCGGAATCGCGGGGTACGAGACATGGCAGGACGGGAGGGCGAGGTCGGTGGGCCGGCGCATGAGTGGGAGGGGCCGAGGGGCTGGGCGGGGGGGGAGTGGAGGGAGCCACCCAGACGGGCCGTTCTGGGGCCGATGACCAGAACCACGAGGTGGCCGTGGCAATCAGGCGGACGGTCGAGGAGTGCACCGACGGTGACGGCGCGCTGATCGCGGAGTACATGCAGGACCCCGCTCGGGATCTGGCCGGGGACGGATGGCAGGGGGTGATGAACTACTCGGGCTTCTCCAGACCCGTATGGACATGGCTGTGCGATCCGGACAACTCGCTTGAATACATGGGTCTGGGGGTGCACTTCTGCCGACGCGACGGGGCGGACACGATGCGTTCCATGCGTGAGTTCCTCGCCCATGTGCCATGGAAGGTCGCGATGTCGCACTGGAACAATCTCGACAGCCATGACACCGCGCGCATCAGAACGCTTGTCCGGGACAAGCGGCTGGTCCGCGTGGCGATCGGTCTGCTCATGACCTTTCCCGGCGTCCCCATGACGTTCGCGGGTGACGAGCAGGACGCGGTCGGATCCACGGGCGAACAGAGCAGGGTGACGATGGACTGGGACTCCCCTGACGACCGCTATGAGGAGACGTCGTCGGTCTACCGGGAGCTGCTGGAGCTGCGTCGGAGATATTCCGCTCTGCGCGCGGGCGGCCTGCGATGGGTGGGGAGCACCGCAGACATGCTTGGCTATCTGCGGGAGGATGGGGAATCCCGTCTGCTCGTGGCCGCATCGAGGGTGCCGGACGAACACCTGATAATCGACGAGGAGCTCATCGGCTCCGAGCCTCCGCTGCTGTTGTTCGGTCAGGGTCGGATGACGAGGGTGGAGGGGCATCGGTGGCTTCTGACGATGCCGGAGCCGGCCATATGCATCTGGCGGCTGGGGAACCTGCCGATTCCCAGCTGGTAGGAGCAGGGCCATCGCGTCGGATCCCGGATCGTGCGCGACGAGGTCTGCCGCACGCCCTGCCCCACGGATGCCTGTATGGAGGGATGGCGTGGACCGGATGGGCATTCCTAGGGAAGGACGTCTGATGTCATCCGCTGGAGGCCGTCGGCGCTCTTTTCCGTAGGTGACTGCCGCAGCGCCGCGTATTCGTCGGTCTGGCCGTAGTCCGTGTCCATCCAGCTCGGCGTGCAGTCCGAACCGGCGCAGGAGTAGGAGTCGCTTGAGGAATACTGGCCGAGCATCCAGACGAATCCCAGGATGAGCAGGACGACGAGAACCATGTGCACGATGCTGACGGCGATTCCCGCGATCGCCATCCCCTTGCTTCTCTCCCCGGTCCGGTGAATCTGCACCAGGGCGATGATGGACAGCACCAGTCCAACGGGGGCGATGATGAACGACACGATGAATCCTGCGATGCACAGGGCGTTCCACCGCGCATAGGCGGATGGCGGAATCCAGCCGGGCTGCTGCGGGAAGAGCCTGGGGGCGTAATTCGGGGCGTATCCCGATCCCTGCCAGGGTTGCTGCTGCGGATAGGGGCCGTTCCCCTGAGCGTAGGGTCCCTGAACGTAGGGACCGCCGGGGTAGGGAGCGAATCCCGCGGGCTGCCGCCCGGAGCCGGCCCATCCAGGAACACGTGCGTCGCCGTCGGTCTGTGGACCGGGAGTCGGGTATCCGGATCCGGACGCGGACGCCCGTCCCGCGGATGGCGTCTGCCCGGGACCCGCGGATGAGACATCGGCATCTTCGTCCGTTTCCGAGGACGTGTACGCCGAGGGCGTCTGCAAGTACGAGGGGGCCACGGATCCCGGCGTGGAGGATCCCGGCGCCATGGAATCGCGGAAGGGGGCTTCTCCCGCCTCATTCGAGGACTTGCCGGATGAGGCGTCGAAGGGATGGGAATTATCGCTCATGGCTACATCCTAGATGCACCGGTGTCGATAGCATGGCGGGGAAATCCCGGTGGAAGGACGATCATGGCATCGATGGCGGCTCCTCATCATGACGGTTCCGGAATGTACGTGTCCGAACCCGTCCCGCGTCTGGGACAGGACGTGCGGGTGCGGGTGCGGGTGCCCCGGTCGTCGGGGTACGTGGGCGTGAGGCTGCGCTCCACGGATGATGCCGAGTTCCGCATCGTCCCAGCCGGACGCGTTCTGCGCACGCGATGGGAGGACTGGTACGAGGCGGATCTGCGCATCGCCAACCCGTTGACGCTGTACCGCTTCATGCTGCTCAAAGAGGACGGTTCGTTCGACTGGCTGACGGCGACGGGCGTGGTGGACAGAGAGACGGGGGATTCCACGGACTTCCACGCCACGGTCTTTCCCGGAGCCCCGCGGTGGGAGACCGATGGAGCCGTCTATCAGATCTTCCCCGACCGCTTCGCCCGATCCGCGGATTCCGGGAGCCGCCGGACACCGGCATGGGTGATTCCCACGCCATGGGGCACGCCCCCGCTGGCTCATGGCGCCGATTCGGGGCGCCAGTGGTACGGCGGCGACCTGAAGGGCGTCGAGGAGCATCTCGATCACATCCAGGGGCTCGGCTTCTCCGTGGTCTATCTCACGCCCTTCTTTGCCGCGGGCTCCGTCCACCGCTATGACGCGTCCACGTTCGAGCACGTCGATCCGCTGCTTGGAGGGGATGGGGCGCTCGCCTCCCTGGCCCGGGCCTGCCATGAGCGTGGGATGCGTCTGATGGGCGACCTCACGCTCAATCACACCGGAGCCGGCCATGACTGGTTCCGCCGGGCCGTCGACGACCCGGACTGCGTGGAGCGTCGCTTCTACATGTGGAGGCGATGGCCGGACGACTACGTGAGCTGGCGCGGCGTGAGGTCCCTGCCCAAGCTCGACTGGAGGTCGGACGCCCTGCTCGACCGTCTCGTGCGCGGACGCGGATCCATTGCCGCCCGTTGGCTGGGCCCGGACGGACTGGACGGATGGCGCATCGACGTGGCGAATCAGGTGGGACGCCACGGCGACATCGACGTCAACCATCGCGTGGCCACGGCCATGCGGTCCACCATCGATGCGGTGCTGGACGGGCAGGGCGCGCTTGTCGCCGAGTACATGCACCAGGACCCCGTCGGCGATCTGCAGGGCGACGGCTGGCAGGCCTCGATGAACTACGGAGGCTTCTCGCGGCCCGTCTGGACCTGGCTGTGCGATCCGGACTCCGACATCGACTACATGGAGGCCGGCATCCCCTTCCGCAGGCGCTCGGGCGTTTCCATGGCGGCCACGCTGCAGGAGGCCGTCGCACGAGTGCCATGGAAGGTCGCCACGGCCCAGTGGAACATCCTCGGCAGCCATGACACGGCGCGCGTGCGCACCATCATCGGGGACGACAGTCTGCTTGACGTGGCGGTGGGCATCCTCGCCACGTATCCCGGCGTCCCCATGGTGTTCGCGGGCGACGAGCAGGACGCCGAAGGCCCCACAGGCGAGGGGGCTCGCGTCTGCATGGACTGGAACGCCCTCGAAGGGAGACACGCACGGGCGATGGCCCGATATGGCGGGCTTCTGCGACTCCACCGCGACCATCCGGCTCTCGCCTCGGGCGGCATGCGCTGGGCGGCCGTCTCGGATGATGCCGTGGCCTTCCTTCGGGAGACGCGTGACGAACGTCTGCTCGTCGTCGCTGCGCGGTCGGGGGGATGTTTCCTGCCGATCGATGCCGCCTTCGTCGGAGAGGGCGAACCGCGGCGCCTGTATGGCGGCGGGGAGCTGCGCTTCGGCGACGGCGGATGGTCATGGTCGTCCGACGCCCCGGCGTTCGGAGTCTGGTCCCTGCCGCCGCTGCGGACACCCGACTGGTGAGCGCGGCATATGACGGAGCGCCAGCCGATCCGTAGCGTGATTCACGCGGCATGAATCGGCTGGCGCCCCCGGTCGTCGTATCAGTTGGTCTGCGTCCAGTTCTCCACAGCGATGTGGTGTGCCGGATTGGCCTGCCAGGCCGCCCATGCCGATTCGACGATGTCCTTCACGCCGTAGCGGGCGTGCCATCCCATCTCCTCGTTGATGCGCTTCGGGGAGCCGATGAGATGCGGCGGGTCGCCGGCGCGGCGCTCCGTGACCTTCTCCCGGAACGGCAGACCGGTCACCCTCTTGACCTCGTCGACGATCTGGCGCACTGATGTTCCTTCGCCGGTCCCGACGTTGAAGGCGTCGTACTTTCTCTCGTCGCGGTCCAGATAGCGCAGCGCCGCCAGGTGGGCGTCCGCCAGGTCGGAGACGTGGATGTAGTCGCGCACGCAGGTGCCGTCGGGGGTGGGGTAGTCGTCGCCGAAGATGAGCGGCGCCTTGCCCTCGCGCAGCTTGTCGAACAGCATGGGGATGAGGTTGAGGATCGCGGGGTCCTCGAGCTCGACGGGGCCGCAGCCGGCCACATTGAAGTAGCGCAGCGCGCAGAAGCGGATGCCGAAGGGCTTCTCGCAGGCCCGTGCCATCCACTCGCCGAAGAGCTTGGTCTGTCCGTAGGGGTTGATGGGGATCATCGGCACGACGTCCTCGGGGACGACGTCGACCGGGGGAACGCCGTAGGTGGCGGCGGAGGAGGAGAAGACGAGACGACGGGCCTGCGAGCGGGTCATGCCGGTGAGCACGTTGAGCATGCCGTTGATGTTCTGCTGGTAGTACCACAGCGGCTTCGCCACGGATTCGCCGACCTGCTTGCGGGCGGCGAAGTGGATGACGGCGTCGACCTTCTCGTCGGTCATGATCTCGCCAAGACGCTCGCCGGCACCGGGCGCGGCGATGTCCATGCCGTACAGGCGGGCGTTGCCGATGCGGTCGGGGCGTCCATAGCTCAGGTCGTCGACGACGACGACCCTCTCGCCGGCCTCGTGCAGCGCATGGACGACATGGGCGCCGATGTATCCGCACCCACCAGTGACAAGAACCGTCATAATCGGCCTTTCCGTCGTAATCGGCTTTTCGCGGCGGCGGCATTCCCCATCGCCGCCGTTCGTGCGGTTCGCCGTCCCGATGCGGGACGTGGAGCCTCCCCGAGTATATCGCCGGAGCCGCATGGGGCCTTCATCTCCTCTCCTCGGAGCCGTTCCATGCCGGGAGCGGCTCGGGCGGATTCCTTCCGGCGGGGAGGATCGGGGGACGTCCCGCCGGAAGGGACGGTGGGGCGTGTTCCCCATCCGCTACAGTGGGGCTCCGTGACAATCCACGATGACGCGGCTCCCGCCGCACGACGGCGCCCCATCCTGTCCTTCGTGCGTCGCTCCGGTCGTCTTGACGACCGTCTGCGTCGCGCCTGGGACAGATACTCCGGCAGATTCCTCCTTGATCTGTCCTCGCGCCCGGGGGCGCTGGACGTGCGCGATGGCATACGGCTCGACCGCGCCTTCATCGACCGGGTGTGGGGCCGGGGCGTCCCTCTTGTTGTCGAGATCGGAACCGGGCAGGGCGAGAACGTGGCCGCCGCGGCCCGGGAGCATCCGGGCGTGGGATTCCTCGCCCTTGAGGTGTATGACCCGGGCGTGGCACACACCCTGCTGCTTGCCGGACGGGACGGTCTCGACAATCTGCGGGTCGCCCAGGTCAACGCCCCCGAACTGTTCGCCGTGGCCGGCGAGGGAGCGGTCCGCGAGGTCTGGACCTTCTTCCCCGACCCCTGGCCGAAGATGCGTCATCACAAACGGCGTCTGGTGCAGCCGACGCTCGCCGGCGACGTGCGACGGGCCCTGGGCATGGGCGGCATGTGGCGTCTGGCCACCGACATCGACGACTACGCCCTGCACGTCCATGAGGTGATGGACGGTCGTGACGACTTCGAGAACCTTGGAGGGCTGACGGTGAGTCTTCCGACGGAGCATGTGGGCAAAGGCACGGCGGATGAGGCCGCCGGGCTGCCACACGCGGATTTCGCCGAGTCGCCGCGCTTCGCCGGACGCGTGCTTACCAACTTCGAGCGCAAGGGGCTTGAGGCCGGGCGGACGATCCATGACTTCACCTACCGGGCGGTATAGATGGGTCCGGGCGGGCGGCGCGTCGGCCCGGACCGGTGGACGGGCCAACACGCCGGCCATTGCAGGGGCATGATGGCACCTGTAGCATAAATTGTTTGTGTCGCCCCCTTCGTCTAACGGTTAGGACACCAGACTTTCAATCTGACAGCGAGAGTTCGACTCTCTCAGGGGGTACTTCACTGATTCCAAGGCCTCCGGGCATGTCCCCGGCGACATGGACACGGAAGGCCGCCTCCATCGTCATGGTGGAGACGGCCTTCCGTTTTGTTCGGTTGTTCGTTCCGGCGGATTCCCCCGCTCAGGCCGCGTCGGCGGACGCCAGGTAGTCGGGGATGCGGTCGGGGTAGGCGGGCCAGGCGCCGGCCTGCGTGCAGACGTAGGCGGCCGTGTTCACGGCGGCCCTGTGCGCCTCGGAGAGCGGGTCCCCGGCGAGCATGCGCGCGGCGAAGGTCCCTGAGAACGAGTCTCCGGCCCCCACGGTGTCGGCCACCTCGACATGCGGGGTGGCCAGCGTCGAGGATTCGCCGTCGCGTGCCACCACGGTGCTGAAACCGGCGCCGGCCGTGAGGATGACACAGTCGAGGTCGAAGCGGGAAAGGAACCAGCGGCAGGCTTCGTCGTCGGACGTTCCGCGTATGCCGAACATGTCGCGCAGAAGCAGCAGCTCGTCGTCGTTGAGCTTGAACACGGTGGCGTGACCGAGCAGCTCCTGAATCAGGTCGCGGGAATGATGGTCCCCGCGGAGGTTGATGTCCAGGAAACGCATGGCGTCGGGCCGGACGTGGCCGAGCAGCGCCATGATCGTGTCATGCGACTCGGGGGAGCGCAGCGCGAGTGTGCCGAAGCATACGGCGTCCGCCTGGGAGACGAGGTCGATGAGCTCGTCGGTGAGCGCGATATGGTCCCAGGCGACGTCGCGCGTGATGACGTAGTCGGGGATGCCGTCCTGCAGCGTGACCTCGACGGTGCCGGTGGGCCAGACGTTGCGCTGCACGACCGCGGGGATGCCCGCGTCCGCGGCGGCCCGAAGCAGGGCGTCCCCGGCCTCGTCTCGCCCGACGGCGCTGACGACGCGTCCGTCGGCTCCATGATGGCGGGCGTGGTAGGCGAAGTTGGCGGGGGCGCCGCCGGCCCTGCGGCCGCCGGGGAGCATGTCCCACAGCAGCTCGCCGAGGGACAGCACCAGGGGGCGGCGTGTGGACGATGCGGTGTCGGACATGGCTAGCGGACCTTTCTGATGCGCATGATGAGGGCCGCGGCGACCAGCACCACGACGATGGCGACGACGAAGACGACGGAGTACGCCACCGGCGGCGTGGTCGTCACATGCAGCACGGACTTCACGATGACGACGATAAGCGAGGTCATCAGCGATCCGATGACCGTCGACAGCGTGTTGGCGAGGTTGAGGATGCCGAGGTCCTTGCCGGCCTCGTCCGGATTCGGCAGAACGGAGACGTTGAGGGCCTGGTCGATGGCGTTGTAGACGCCGTACCCGAAGCCGGCGATTCCGGCGAACAGGTACATGCCCATCTCGGATCTGAAGAGCAGAGGCATCAGCGCGCCGACGGCGAACAGGCAGCTGGCGAGGGCCACGGGCAGCTTGCGTCGTCCGATGCGGTCGGTGAGCGGTCCCGCGCCGACGGCGGCGACGAGCGAGACGACGAGGGTGATGATGGCCATGGTGGCGATGACGGATGCGGCCTTCGTCGTCGCGTGCGGGTCCCCGGAGAACACGTAGTCCTGGGCGATGAACAGCTGGTAGGTGTTGATCATCCAGTAGCCGCCCATCATGAGGGTGCGGCCGACGAGGGCGTAGTAGAAGTCCGGGGCGTGACGCGGAGGACGGAAGCTTTCCAGCAGCATTCCCACGCTCAGACTCCGGCGCTCGATGTAGCGGCTGGAGCGCTCGCGCGGCCAGATGGCGACGACGACGATGCCCGTCAGGGAGAACACGCCGAGACCCAGCATCCATCCGGCGAAGATGCCGCCGTCTCCGAGGTCGAGCAGCCGCGCGCCCACGAGGGAGCCAAGGGTCTGCCCGACGGCGATTCCGGCTCCGTAGAAGCCCGACACCGTGCCGCGGAACTTGTCGGGTACGCGGTCGGACATGGTCGCCACGTAGGGGGCGAGCATCATGTTGTAGCCCATCTGGGCGAGGCACCACAGGACGACGATGGCGACCTGGGAGCGGGTGAACGCGATGGACCCGATGCTCAGGCCGGCGATGACGCCGCCGGCGATGATCCAGGGCGTCCGCCTGCCGAATCGCGACCGCGTCAGGTCGGAGAGGGTGCCGAAGATCACGTTCGCCAGCAGTGCGACGATCGATCCGATGGCGTTGATGACGCCGAGCATGGACTCCTTGCTGGCGGGGTCGATGGTCTCGAGCACTCGCGGCAGGATGATGGAGCTCAGGGCCACCCAGGGGATGGCACACGCGACGGCGCTGATGGTGAAGCCGACGCCGAGCCGGACCACCTCGGCCTTCGTGGGACGATGCCCGTCCGCGCTCACCATGGGATCCCTGCGGTCGACGAACGCGGAGGCCGCTCCGGGGGCCGGGGCGTCCAGCGTGGAGGCGGCGACCGCGATGGGATTGCCCTCGGCCATCATGCGGGTCTCCTGGACGGAGGGATCGATGAGCGATGGGTCGGCGGGCTTCTCCGGGTCGATGGTCATCGAGAGGCGGTGGATGGCCTGCCGGTCGCCGTCGGACAGGGCCGTGTCGGGGTCGGGGCGGTCGTCGATGCCGGGGCGGACGAAGCCGTTGCGCCCTCTGCCGATCGGAGATTCCCCGCCGCCGTCGGCGTTCCTTGCGGGGTTCGTGGATGGGGAGTCCGCCGGTGCGGTATGCGGCATGGTGTCGTCGGGCCGGGTCTTTTCCGGCTTCTGGTCGTTGCTGGTCATGGTTCCTTCTGTTCCTATGGTCGTGGTGTGACGATGGAGTTGGGTTGCTGGGTGGCGGCGCGATGGATGTGACGGCGTCGTCGGGATGATGGTGGTGCGGTGGTGAAGGCGTGAAGCGCGGAACCGGAGGCGCCGGGTGGATGGGGGCGGACGTCGTCGTCCGCCCGGCACCTCATCCGATGCTGGGCGGTTCGTTGAGGAGGTCGTGGGTGACGTGGTTGCCCGACGCGTCGCTCCAGGACAGGTCGGCGACGGGCACCTGGGTTTTGCCGACGCCTCGTGCGGGGTCGAAGACGAGGATCGCGCTGCTGGTGGCGCCCGTCCAGGAGAGAGTCATGGCCCCGTCGGAGTCCCGCGAGCTGGCGAATTCGCCGTCGAAGGCGTCAAGCGCGTTGCGCATGCGGCACAGCGCGTTGAGGGCCTGGACCACGGGGCGTCGGAGGTTCTTGTCGATCTCGGCGGTGGAGTACCAGTGCCGGTTGATGTCGCGCCCCACGTTCGTGCGGTGCAGCAGCTCCATGTCGTTGACGCCGGCCAGGGCACCCACGTAGTACACCTGCGGGACGCCGGGAAGGAAGAACTGCACGGCGCGGGCCGCGAGGTACTTCTGGTCGTCTCGGCCGAGGGCCGAGTAGTAGGTGGAGTTGACCTGGTAGAGGTCGAGGTTCGAGGCGGCCGCGCCCGTGGCCGCCTCCGACTCCCCGTTCGTGTTGCGATGGATGGTGCGCACCAGGGCGTCCACGTCCTCGTCGGGCAGGAGACCCTTGGAGTCGCGGTCGATCTGGTCGGAGCCGACGTCGATGACGCCGATGCCGTCATGCGTGTCGAGGACGGTGACGGCGTTGGTCGGGCGCACGCGGGTCCAGTGGTCCAGGGCCTCGGTGCTTCCCGTGAACAGCGAGTGCAGCAGCAGCGGCGGCAGTGCGAAGTCGTAGACGCGGTCGACCTTCGAGGCGATGTCGATCTGCCGGCGGTAGTGGGAGTGGACCTCGATGAGGGTCTCCAGCCCCCGTTCGCCGGCGGCCCTGCGGATGCGGGAGATGAGGTCGAACGTCTTCGGCGTCATGAAGCAGCTGGTTCCGGCCTGCTTGGCCCCGTATCCGACGGCGTCGAGGCGGATGTAGCGCACGCCGCTGGCGAAGAGCCGGTCGAGGATGGAGACGAGGTACGCCCACCCCTCGGGGGAGTCGGTGTCGATGTCGACCTGCTGGGGGGTGAAGGTGGTCCACACGAGCCGGGTCCTGCCGGCCCAGGCGTAGTGGGTGAAGGGCAGGCCCGGGCGGGGGCGGTAGATGCCGACGAGCTCGGATTCCGTGGCGCCCTGGGGGAACACCGAGGACATGGTGAGGAACATGCCGTGGTACGGGCTTTTCTCGCCGCGCGCCATGACGTCCTGGAACTGCGGGGACTTCCAGGACATGTGGTTGACGATGACGTCGACCATGACGCCGTGCGTGCGCGCCAGTTCGGTGACGTCGTCCCATGAGCCCAGACGGGGGTCGACCTTCGTGTGGTCCACGGGGTCGAAGCCGGCGTCCGCGCCGTCGTAGGGCGTGAAGAACGGGAGGATGTGCACGCCCTCGTAGACGCCGGCGAAGCGGGTGCGCAGCACGTCGGCGAGGGACGCGAGCGTCCCGTCCCCGAATCTGCTGGCGTAGGTGATGAGCTGGACCTTGTTGTCCATGGGGACCTCCTTCGGTTCCTGATGGCTTCCGCCGGTCACGCGGCCGCGTCGCCGGTGGTCCGGTGTCGTCCCGGCATCCTCGGGCTGCTTCGTCCGCGATGTCGAACCGTTTTTATCGAACCGGTTTGATACTACGTCGAACGAAGGGTTCCGTCCACTTGGGGAGGGCGGCGGAGGCCATCGGCGTGTCGCGGTGCGGAGGAATATGGCGGGGTGGCGATCATCGCCGTCGGGAGTCCCGTCGTAGGGCCGGGACGGACGGGCGCGTGGAGGGGAAGGCAAGGGATGGCCGCGGCGGCGGACGCGCCCATGGGCTCGCGCGATCGCCGGTGCCGGTGTCCTCAGTCGGAGGCCGGGCGATCGTCGGAGGGGACGCGCGTGCTGTCGCCGAGACGCATCCTGACGGGGACGGTGTCGATGGAGACGCCGGCGGACGCGGATGTCCCCGGGGAGCGCAGGGAGGCCCGACGCCCTCGTGTTCCGGACGAGAATCGCGCACGTCGTCCGTCGGCCCCCGGACCCCCGGCATCGCCCGTCTCGATGCTCTCCTCAAGACGCGTCGCGATGAGCGCGGCCAGACCGGTGAAGTCCTGCCTCACCGCCGTCAGGGTCAGGCCGGCGAGGTCGGACAGATACGTGCCGTCGTAGGCGACGACCTGCAGGTCGCGCGGCACGGACGTCCCGCGCCGCGCCGCCTCCTGCACGGCGAGCGCGGCCCCCACGTCGGAGCTGACCAGGGCGTCCATGCCGGGGATGCAATCGAAGGCGCGGGCGACGGCGGCGCGGTACCCGTCAAGGTCCCAGACCTCGCCGGCCTCGAGATAGTCGTGACGGATCCCCGCCTTCTCAAGCCTCGTCTCGAGGGTCATGTGGTAACGCACGGTGGGGTAGCCCGTGGTGGCTCCGGGTGCGTCGGGGAACTGGCGGCGGGGTCCGCCCACCATCACCGCATGACGCGCCCCGGACCCGATGAGCAGGTCGGCGACCAGGTCGCCGCCGTGCTCGTGATCTGAGGCCACGGTGGGGATTCCCTGACCAAGAACGCGGTCGAAGGCCACGACGGGCCGGCCTATGGACGTCCAGTAGGCGCTGTC
>CALEGL010000064.1 GCA_937876495.1 uncultured Bifidobacterium sp. | reverse complement strand
CGGTCGCGCGGTCGCGCGACCGGAGTGGACGCACGGCCGGAGTGAACGCGGCATGCGCGGCATGGCGAGGACGTAGCATCGGAAGGGACCGATGAACGGCCCGGACATCGGGACGCGCATCGGGTCCGACGGGTCTGACGGGGCCTGAGGGGATACTGCGGAGGGAGACGGCATGACGGCGCACGATACGGCATCGGGTGAAACGGCATCGGGCGGGACTGCCTCGGGAGTCCAGGGAGCGGACGCGGGAACGGCGTCCGAGCTGCGCAGACGGGTGGACGACGATTTCCCCCGCGTGGTGGACGTGCTCTCGCGCAAGATCGCGCTGGCATCCGTGTCCGCGCATGGCATCGGCTCGGAGACGATGAGACGGTCCGCCGAGTTCGTCGCCGGGCTGCTGCGCGAGGCGGGGGTGGATGCCCGCACGGCCAGGGCGTCCGACGGCCCCGACGCGGCCTGGGAGGTCGTGGGGTCCTGCATCGTCGACCCCCAGGCTCCCACGGTGCTGCTGTACGCGCACCATGACGTCCAGCCCGTCCCCGACCCCTCGCGATGGGACACCGACCCCTTCGTCGCCACGGAAAGGAACGGCAGGCTCTACGGACGGGGGTCGGCCGACGACGGGGGAGGCATCGCCATCCATTTGGGGGCGCTGCACGCCCTGGGCGACGGGCTGCGCGTGAATGTGCGCGTCTTCATCGAAGGCGAGGAGGAGATGGGCTCCCCGGGCTTCATCCCCTTCATCGAGGCCCATCGAGACGAGTTCCAGGCCGACGTCATCATCGTCGCCGACTCGGGGAACTGGTCCGCGGACATCCCCAGCCTCACCACCAGCCTGCGCGGCAACACCACGGTAGACGTGGCGGTGAGGGTGGCCGACCATCCCGTGCACTCCGGGCAGTTCGGCGGGCCCGTCCTCGACGCCGTCACCCTGGCCTCGATGCTCATTTCCTCGCTGTACGACGACCAGGGGGGTCTTGCGGTTCCGGGACTCGACTCGCAGGCCCCCGTCGGCGGACTGCAGCGCGACCTCGACGAGGCCTCGCTGCGCGCCGACGCCGGACTCGTGCCTTCCTATCGTCTCGCCGGAACCGGCAGCCTCGCCGAAAGGCTGTGGACGCGGCCGAGCGCCACGGTCATCGGCTTCGATGCCCACCCGGTGGACGGATCCTTCAACGTCATCGCCGATTCGGCGCGCTTCCGCCTGTCCGTGCGCACCGCGCCGGGACAGGACCCGTCCGAGGCCCAGAAGGCGATCGCGGGCTTCCTCGTCGCACACGCCCCCTTCGGGGCCGAGGTGACGGTGGAGCCGCTGGAGAACGGGCGCGGCTGGGCCATGGACCCGGATGCGCTGGCCGTGCGGGACGCCCTGGCGGCGATGGAGGCGGCCTTCGGAGTGTCTCCCGTCAACAAGGGCGAGGGAGGGTCGATTCCTTTCATTCCCGAGCTGCAGCGGATCTTCCCGGCGGCCCAGGTGCTCGTCACCGGGCCCGAGGACCCGAAGGCCAACGCCCACAGCCCCAACGAATCCATCTCGCTGTCCGGGCTGAGGAACGACATCCTCGCCGAGGCGCTGCTGCTCGACGCCCTGGGGCGCGGCCGGAGGGACTGAGACCCCCTCCCCCCACCCCCCACCCCGCCCGCCCGGAGAGGACGGGGCCGCGGCCTGTCTCGGGGCCCCCTCCTGCCGTCCCTCAGCTCCTTCCGACGCGTCCCGCCCTACGACCACTGCTGTTGTTCTCGGTTGCCCTCTCCGCTACGTACACACCTGCCCACGTGTCATCCGCCG